>DASUHM010000012.1 GCA_036273515.1 Gaiellales bacterium | reverse complement strand
GGGTCATGCGGTACCCAACCCGCGGATATCAGACTGACCACACCGTCGATCACCACCCGGCGCCCACCCCACCAGCGACACCCCGCCCAGCAGGCCAGCAGCAGCATGCCCACTTGACAAGAACACCTACATATCAGGTCGGCTCGGGCACGGGCGGCGACCGGCGCCTCACACGAGCGCCGCGTCGAGCAGCGCGGCCTCGCCGCAGTACGCATCGATCCACGAGCTGCGCCGGCCGTCGTCCGACCAGAGCACGGGGAAGTAGTCCTCGCTCATGTCGAGCGATCCCACGCGCATGTACTTCGAGTAGATCGGATGGCGGTGGACCGGGTGCCAGGTGCTGCGGGTCGTCACCATGTGGCTGATGATCGACCGGCGCTGGGCGTCGGCGTGCTCGTTGGGCGGCGAGCCGTGGAAGCACCAGCCGTCGTGGAACGCGGCGCCGCCCGCCGGCACCTCGATCGGGACGAGCTCCCAGTCGTCGGCCGGCGCGACCGCGCGCATGTAGCCGAGCCAGTCGTCCGGCGCGTGGAACTGGCCGCCCGCCGGCTGGCGCTCCCAGCCGGCCGAGCCGCGCACGTAGTAGATGGTGCCGGTGTCCCGCGACGTGTCGTCGAGCGCCATCCAGCAGGTCGTCATGTTGGGGGGCTCCAGGAACTGCGTGTACGCCGCGTCCTGGTGGGCCAGCAGCGCCTTTCCGCTCGGCGGTTTCCAGATCAGGTTGTCGTGCAGCAGCCGCATGCCGGGCTCGCCGGCGAGGCGCGCCGCCCACCGTCCGGCCTCCCGCCGAAGGACCGTGCGGGCGAGCACGCGGTCGCTCTTCCACGTGTTGCAGAGCTGGCGCGTCCGGTCTGGCGGGGTCACGCCCGGCTCGTAGTTGACCTCGTCGGGCCGGAGGCCGGTCTCCCACTCGTGCGCGAAGGCCCGCTCGAACCGGTCGAGCACCCGCTCGACCTCGCGGGCGTCGAGCCACTCGCTGACCACGAGGAACCCGTCGGCGCGGTAGCGGTCGATCTGGTCGGGTGTCGGCTCGAGCTGCACGAGGACGGACGCCGACGATAGCGGAGGAGGAGGCGGCGCATCCGCTACAGTCGCCGGCATGACTCTTGCGGAAGACACCCAGCTCGACGTGCTCCGGCAGGCCCGGATCGACCTCGCGGCCGCGCTTCGAGCCGCGGCCCTCCACGGCTACAACGAGGGCATCGACAACCACTTCAGCTACGCCGTCCCGGGCAGCGACGACCTGTTCCTCCTGAACCCGTATGGGCCGGACTGGTCGGAGCTGCGGGCGTCGGATCTGATCGCCGTCGACGGGGAGGGCACCGTCGTCGATGGGGACGGCGAGTGGGAGATCACCGCGTTCATGATCCACCGCGGCGTGCACCGTGCCCGCCCGACGGCGCGCTGCGTCTTCCACACGCACATGCCGTACGCGACGGCCGTCTCGGCGACGCAGGGCGGGTTCGACACCGCGCTCAGCCAGGCGGCGATGGCATTCCACGGCCGCGTGGAGACCTGCGCGTACGGCGGCCTGGCCCACGCCGCCGACGAGGGCGAGCGGATGGGCACGGCCGTCGGCGGCGAGACGAGCGTCGTCATGCTCGAGAACCACGGGGTGATCGTGATCGGGAACGACCCGGCCGAGGCGTGGTGGCGGCTCTACTTCCTCGAGCGCGCGTGCCAGGTGCAGATCCTGGCCCAGTCGACGGGACGGCCGCTCATCGCGGTGCCCGACGAGGTCGTGCGCCACACCGCCGAGCTGATGCAGCGCGACGACGCCGGCGCCGGCAAGCTGTTCGATGCGGTCAAGCGCCGCCTCGACCGCGAGAGCCCCGGCTACCGGCTGTAGAGCTCAGGCGCGCGCCGGGCGCATGATGGCGCCGACGAGCCAGAGCACCGGGAAGAAGATCCCGAAGAAGAACAGCCAGCCGTGCCCTTTTCGGAGCGTGATCACGCCGAGCGTGACCAGCAACGCCAGATAGATCAGTCCGAGCCCGTACCACATGTGGTTCCCCCTCCGTCGGTCACAACCTGATTGGTGACCGCTAGGGTCGTGCGCGGAGCAGGCCGGGGCGTCGTCCGTTCCGGGGGATTGCTCGCCAGGCGGATGCACCGCCGAATCGCCCGCACCGTGGATGTCCTCGCCGAAGGCGTGCTCGTGCTCGAGGACGGCACGATCAACTTCCAGGGCGAGACGACGTTCCAACACATCCAGGTCGGCGTGATCGGCGGGACGCGTGCCTACCAGCATGTGCTCGGGCAACTGACGATCCTTCGCACGCTGCCGAACGGAGACGACATCGACGAAGTTCGGTTCGTCCACGTCGATTCGCTGAACGACACGTTGCCGGCTACTGGTGGAAGTAGCGGCGCAGGCCCCATGCCCGGAACGCCGCCAGCGTCCTGGCGTTCGTCGCGACCTGGAAGTTGAAGCCCTTCGGGCTCGTCGAGTCGAAGTACGAGACGGCGTGCACGTAGGTGTGGTGGCGGATCCACTTGGCGGCGCCGACCATCCACCGCGGAGTGCGCGGATCGGCCGCGGGGGACGCGGTCTCGGCGATGATCATCCGCTTCGCGTGGACGTAGGTGAAGTGGTAGGCGCGCTGGAAGATGTCCTTGAACGGGCGCCAGGTCTTGCCGGGGAAGTTGTAGCCGTCGGCACCGACCCAGTTCACGTACCGGTCGCCCGGGTAGAAGGACTTGGCGATGCCGTCGTGGAAGTCGGCCGCCATCGGGCACCACACGAGGCGGACGTTCTTCGCCCCGACCGAGTGGAAGATGTTCGCGAGCCGGCGCCATGCCGCCCGGACCTCGCTCGGCGTGCCGATGTAGCGGGGATGCCCCGGCGGCTGGTCGAACTCGTAGAACGGGCGCAGGAAGACGCGTCCGCCGGCATGCTTGAGCGCCCTGGCGGCCGCGACGATCACCGAGTCCTGGCTGCCGCTCGCGATGGCCGAGGCCGTCGTCTTGGGCGCGGCCGACCACGAGACCATCGGCAGGTGTCCGGTCCTCAGGTAGTCGGAGATCGACGACCAGTTCGAGAAGTCCCATGGGACGTACCGGTTCACGATCGCCAGCCGGCGGCCGACGCGGGCCTGGAGCGCCGGGATGCCGCCCGGCTCGTTCGGGAATGCGCCCCACAGAGCGCCACGGGTCGGGACGACAGGCGGTTTCACCGCCTGTGCCGGAGCGGCGGCGGCGAGGAGTGCCACGACCACGACGGCGACCAGCGAAGCTCGGCGCATTCGAAAAATCCTCCAGGAGTCTCGGTGTCAGGGCCGGCGCGTCGGGAACCCCTCGTACGGCACATGCGCCGGCATCAACGTGTCCACGGACACTCTGCCGCCCGGCTGTAAGCATGTGGATGAGAACCCGAAAGGGAGTTGTAAAAACCTGGAGGAGCGGACCTACTTCGCCCTGGCGACGATGGTGAGGAACCGGGCGTCGGGCGAGCCGACGCCGGTGGTGTCGTCCCACCCCTTGCGTGTCGCGAGCGCCGTGTCGTGTCCGAAGGTGGCCAGGACGTAGGTCGAACCTCCCCGAGGGTTGAGTCCGTTGTCGAAGAGGCGGAAGACGTTCCCGTCCTTGGAGTGGACATCCGTGACGTCGGTGAACGCACCCTTCCGCTCGCGCTTGAGCCGGTAGACGATCGGCGTCAGGTCGCCGATGCGCCCCCTTGCGTGTTGGGCGGCCATCGCCACCATTCCGGCCATGAGCGGCGCGGCGAGGCTCGTGCCGCCGATCCGGGTCTGGTTGAAACGGATCCGCCCGCCGACCTTTTCGGTCTGGCCGACGAGCATCCCCGTCGTCGAGTCCGCGTCCATCGCCACGTCCGGGATGGCGCGACCGGGTGGGAACGCCCTCCCGACGATGCCGTGCATGTAGGCCGGCCGGGCGAAGCGGCGCGAGAACCCGCCCCCGGTGCCTGCGTAGAACCCGCGGGGGAGCCAGCGCCTGCCTTCGCCGGAGAGCAGGTAGGAGTGCGATCCCCATCCCGTCTGCCAGAGGATCCTGCCGCTGCGCCCGATCGCCGTCGACGTGCCGCCGACCGCCGTTGCGAACGGGTCGCTGGCCGGATACTCGACGTGGGCGCGGCCCCCTGCGCGCTCGTTGCCGTGGTCTCCTGTCGGCCACAGGAAGGTGATCCCCTGGGCTTCGCCCTGGAGGATGACCTGGCGTACCGCGGCGATTCTCCCGCTCGTGTAGTTGGATTCAGGGCCGCCCCACGAGCTGCTGAGCACGCTCACCTGGTTCTTGTCGACCGCGAAGGCGAGCGCATGGAGCAGGCTGACGATCCCACAGTCTCTCGCTCCGAAGTAGATCATCTTGGCCCTGGGCGCCATCGCGTGCGCGGCCTCGACGTCGAGCGTCTCCTCGCGTGACCAGCCGGCCGGGCCTGCGCATCCGGGCCGCCGGTCGAACGGCGTGAACACCCGCTGGGTGAGCTGGCCGGCCGCGAAGCCGGGATCCCCATGGAGACGCGCGTACCTGTCCGCGTCGGGCTCGATCGTCTGATCGGCGTAGGCGTCGACGATTCCGATCGTCTGACCGTTGCCGGTCAACCCGGTCCGGCCGACGTGATAGGCCCGTCGCAGCTGGATCGGCGTGTACCCGCAGACGTGATAGCTGCGGAATGCGCCGTGAAATGCGGGCAGGCGGGTGCGGCCGTTCGCCTTGAAGGTCGCTCGCCGCTGTCCGTAGTAGCGGCTGCAGGGCCCGGCGTCGACCTCGCCGCGCGGCGGCGGGGTGAGCGCAGGGCGCTCGTAGACCGGCGTGGTGTCGAGGCCGGTCTCGCCCCAGACGTAACGCGAGACGCCGGCCGGGACGCGCGCGTCCCGCGCCGGCGCGCGAACGAGGCGTCCGGCGTGGCGGTAGACCTCGAGGGTCGTCCCGAAGGCGTGCTCCGCCGCCGCGACGCTTCCACTCGCAGCGATGTCGCGCCGGTACGGGGACACCTGCGTGACGTGCATGCCCGAGCGCTGCAGCCAGCCGCGAACGGCCGCGACGGCAGCATCCGTGGGCTCGTACCGCGCGCGGAACTGGGCCGGCGTGAGGAAGTGCCGATACCTCGAGCTGTCCGGCGTGGTGGTCGCGAGCACCGCCGACTCGAGCGCCGCGACCCCTCCCCGGGGCGCAAGGATCACGCGCACGGACACATGCCCGTCCGCCGGTGATGGGCGGAGCGCGGGCTGCGATGCCCACACCGGCGTGCTGCCCCGCAGCGTGACCATCCTGCCGGCCCCCGTCGCCGGCGTGGTACCGGCCATGAGGACCGCGCCGAGAACCGTCGCTGTCGCCAGCATCGCCCTTCCAGATCGCCTGGCCATGCGCTCGATCCTCCTCGTAAGGACGGAGAAGAAGGAGGAATGCCGCATCGGAGAATACCGCCGCATGGCTTGTTCAAGCGGTTTGCCCGGCCACATCCCTGACGCCGATCGCCAGCTTCCCCTTCGTCCGCCCGGCGACCAGGTGCCTCACGGCCGCAGCCGCCTGGTCGAGCGGGTACACGGTGTCGACGGCCGGTTTGACGATGCCGTCCTCGACGAGCTGACGGAGCCGTTCGAGGTCGGACTGGCGCTCCCGGTTGACGATGAACGTGAGCCGCTGGCCCACGAACGGCGACAGGATCCGCGCATGTAGCTGCCGGCCCATGCCGGTCATCGGGTCGCCGCCTTCGCCACCGACGATCACCAGCGTGCCGCGGGGCGCGAGCATCGACCGGAGCCTGGAGATCGCGGTGTCTCCGCCCGTATCGATGATGGCGTCGTAGGGGCCGCCGTAGTCGTCGTCGGCTCCGCTGTCATAGGCAATGACTTGCTCCGCGCCGAGGCCGCGAACGAACTCGGCCTTCGCGGCACTCGACACGCCGGTCACGCGTGCCCCGCGGCCGTGCGCGAGCTGGACGGCATAGCTGCCGACGCCGCCGGATGCGCCGATGATGATGAGGCTGGAGCCGGCCTCCGCCTGTGCGGCGTCCACTGCCTGGAGGGCGGTCATGCCGGAGATCCCAAGGACGGACGCTTCCACCGGGGAAAGCGCGTCGGGTGTTCGTGCGAGCTTCCCCTCTTTGGCACTGGCGTACTCGGCGAACGACCCGGTGGCCACCCCGAACACCGAGTCGCCGACCGAAAGCCCGTGCACCGCCGACCCGGTGGCGACGACTTTGCCCGCCACGTCGCGACCGAGCACGGGGACGCGCGGCCGGCGCACCCCGATCGCCAGCCGAACGAGGTACGGCTGCCCCGTCAGCAGGTGCCACGTGCCGCGGTCGAGACCGGCGGCCTCGACTCGAACGAGCACCTCGTCGTCCGCAATTGCCGGCACGGGCCGGTTGTCGACATAGATGACGTCGGCATCGCCGTAGCGGTCGTGCACAGCGGCCTTCATGGTCGACGGTAACGTCACCGGCGACGCCCATCGTCCAGCGCGAGATAACGGTGGATGAGGGACGCGGCCATGGCGCCCTGTCCGACGGCGGATGCGACGCGCTTGATGGAACCGTGCCGTAGGTCTCCGGCAACGAACACGCCCGGCTGGCTTGGTTCCAGCGGATAGGGGTCGCGGGTGAGCTTCCACCAGGTGTCGCGCGGGGCGTCCGCAACGACATCCTGGCCGGTGACGAGGAATCCGTGCTCATCGCGCCTGAGCCACCCCTCGACGCCGAGGGTGATCGGTCGGGCGCCGATGAGCAGGAACATCGCATCTGCCGCCAGCTCCTCCGTCTCGTCCCGGCCCTCGCTCTGGAGCGTGACGCGCTGCAGGCGAGAGTTACCTCGAGCTTCGGCGACCTGGCATGAAGTCCGAACCGCGATCCGCGGGTGCTGCTCGATCCGCTCGACGAGGTAGTTCGACATCCCTCGGGAAAGCCGTGGTCCGCGGACGACGACTGTTACAGCCTGTGCGTGGTCGGCCATGTGGAGCGCCGCTTGGCCGGCGGAGTTCCCGCCGCCGACGATCACGACATCGCGGCCTTCGAGCTGCACTGCCTCTCCAGGCGCGGAGCCGTAGTGGACTCCGGCGCCGACGAACTTCTCGACCCCCGGGGCCTCGAGCCGACGGTATTCCACACCGCTGGCCGCAACACCGGTCCGGGTCTCGATGACGGAGCCGCACGTCAGCTCCAGGCGAATCGTGCGTCGATCCGTCGGCGCGGTGGTGAGCAGCTCGGCTCCGATCAGAATCTCCGCCCCGAGTCGGGCTGCCTGCGCATGGATTCCCGCCGCGAGCTCCGCCCCGCTGACCCCCTGCGGGAAGCCCGGGTAGTTCTCGATCCGAGCGCTCGTAGCCCGGCGGGCCCTGCACCAAGGATGACGACGTCGTAGATGTCCCGCGTCGGCCGGGTCGGCAGGCCCACCCGCCCGGCGAGCTGCTGCTTGAATCGCGCGGTCTCGGCGTAGGCCCGCCCGTCCTCGGGGGGCACGGGAGAGGGCGTGCCCCCCGGCATCCCGCGGACGTAGCGGGTGAGCATGAATCGCTCTGGCCCCTCGAGAATCGAGCCGTCTGCGAACAGCGCCAACGGGTAGCGGCGGCCGTCGAGCTTCGCCCGGCCCCCGAGGAGCCCGACCAGCGGGTCGGCGTCCACGTCCACCCACTGGAACGCGACGCCGTTTTCGGGTCAGGAACTGTCGCGTCTCCGGCACGCCGGGCGTGGACGCGCGGCCGAGAAGATATGTCGTGGAATGCGGCATCTCGACACGTTGGGTTTGTAGAGCCGCACACCTTACCGTCCCGTGCGCGACCTGCAACACCCAATCCTGGGCCGATCATCCAGCGGGTTCAAGCCCGGATCGCATGGGCGGGGCGGCTGCGGCGATCGCCTGAGCGTGGGATACTTGCCTCGTGCGCAGGGGCACGTGGATTCTGGCGGTCGCCGTGGCGGCGGCGGTGGCGGGTACGGCGGTCGCCGCCGAGCGGCTGCTGCCCCAGCAGAGCCCGGCGGCGGCGCGGCTCTCGGCGCTTGCGCCCGGGCGGGCCGCGGAGCTCGCCAGGCGCACCGGGATCCCCGCCGCCTACTGGAAGGTCGACCCGCGCACGGCCCGGCCCGTGCGGCTCGGCCAGCCGTTGACGACCGGTGCGCCGCTGTTCCCGGGCGACCCGCCGTTTCACTGGCGCGTGTGGACGACGGTGCCGAAGTCCGGCTACCTGCTGGAGCAGATCACCTCGCTGGGCACCCACACCGGGACGCACATCTCGGCGCCGTGCCACTTCCACGTCGGCGCTCGCTGCCTCGTCCACCTGTCGGAGCGCTTCTTCACGCCGCGGCCGCTGGTCGTGCTCGACCTGCGCTCCGAGATCGAGCGCCGCGGCGGCAACTTCTTTGTCGGCATCGGCGATCTGCGCCGCTTGGAGTCGGTGCACGGCCGCATCCCGCCTGGATCGTACGTCGTCCTCTACACCGGCCTGTCTCGCTTCTACCACCTCGGGAACCGGCGCCGACCGGGCCCGAACAACGATTACTTCGACGACGTGCCCGGGTTCTCGGGCGCCGCCGTCGATTGGCTGTTTCAGCACCGCGGCATCCTGGGCGTCGGGGCGGATACCTTCGGCCCGGACGCGACGTTCGACCAGAACTTCGAGGCGACCACCCAGGCCACCGCCCAGGGCGGCATCACCCTCGAGAACATGGGTCCGGGACTCGCCCGCATGCGCGCCTACGGCGACTGGATCGAGTTGAACGGGCCCCGCTTCGCGACGACCGCCGCGCAGCGGCGCTCAGGGCGGCCCGGCTTCAGCGGCGCACAGATGGGGATGACCGGGTTCACCACCTGGCGGTAGCCCTGGGTATGCGGAGACGATCCCTAGCCGTGGTCGTGGGCCTGCCCTGATTGTCCGGGCGGCGTGTTCATCATCCTCAGCATCGGCAGGCCGCCGGTGGCGATGAAGCGCCAGACCAGCAGCGCGGCGAGGGCCAGGAACGCGAGGTTGAGGACGGTGGTGTAGTTCCAGGTGATGGACGCCTCCACGACCTTGGCGTGGCGTTCGGTGGGGGCCAGGCCGAGCGCCTGGAACACGAGCTCGACCGCGAGCCCGGAGAGCGCCATCGCGGTGTAGAAGGTGACCAGCAGGAACGCGGCCATCTTGAGGCCGTAGTAGCGGCGGTAGATGTCAAGGATGGGCAGGATGATCAGGTCGGCGAAGATGAACGCCAGGACGCCGCCAAAGCTGATGCCGCCGTTCCAGAGCACCGCCGCCAGGGGGACGTTTCCGATCGAGCAGACGAAGCTCACGACGGCGACCAGCGGGCCGATGACCGGTCCCCAGACCTTCGCGAGCGTCGGGTGGTGCTCGAAGAAGAGCCCTTGCCAGAATGAGTTGGGCACCCAGGCAGCCAGCGCTCCGGCGATCACGAGGCCGCCGATGATGTCGCGCCAGATGGCGGCCCAGTCCATGACGAAGTAGTTGGCGGTTGCGGTGAAGCCCTGCGGTGATCGCAGTCGCTGCCAGATCGATCCGCTCCTGTGCACGCTCATGTCCATCTCGGCGTGGCCCTCCATCGAGCCCACGAGGCCTTTGTCGGCCTGTTCGCGTGCGTCGTCGACGAGTCGTCGGGAGAGAAACCTGCGGAAGAGGAGGGCGAGCAACGCGATCATCAGCGGGCCGCCGAGGAACTCGGCGAGCGTGAACTGCCAGCCGAGCAAGAGCGCCATGATGATGCCGAGCTCCACGACCAGATTGGTCGAGGCAAACTGAAACGCCATCGCAGCGGTGAAATCGGCGCCCTTGCGAACGAGCGATCGGGCCAGGGCCACGGAGGCGTATGAGCAGCTCGACGACGCCGCGCCCAGTCCGCTTGCGATCACCAGGGAGCGTGGCGAGTCATCCGGGAGCAGGCGGCGCATCTCGCCCTTGGCCACGACTGCCTGTACGGCGGCCGAGAGCGCGAAGCCGAGGATCAGCGCCCAGAGGATCTCCCAGAACATCCCGAAGGCGAAGGAGAGGGCGTCGCCGAGGTCGGTGAGAACCGCGACGAGCATGGCCGGACTCTACTCACCGTCCCCGATCCGCCATCGTCGCGGCGACGTCGGGCGGGACGCGCGACGCGGCAGGATGTGAGACTCTTGGACGCCGGAAGCGGGCGAGTCCAGGCGTTGAGTCGCAGACGGCCAGGATCGAACGACAGTGGTCGAGATGCCGCCGTGACGGCCCGGCTCCAAGCTGCGGTCCAGGCGCGGGTTGAAGCCGGCGCGCCGGGTGCGCTCGCCTGTATCGAGGCGCCTCGCGCCGGACTTCGATGGCGTGGCCCGGCTGGAGCCCGGTCGAGCTGGTTGACCACGCCGCCGCGCACGGACCGCGACAGTTCCAGCCAGGCGGAGCTTCGCCTACAACGGATACCGGATACGTCGTCGCGGGAATCCTTGTCGAACAGGTGACGAGCCGACCCCTCCACGAGGTCTACCGCGAGCTCGTCTTCGACCCGCTGGAGATGGACATGACGTGGCTCGAGGGTCATGAGCCGGCGCGAACGGCGGAGGTGGCCCGCCACGACTCGGACGTGTTCGACTGGTCGCCGAACTCTCCCACGATCGACTGGGCCGGCGGAGGACTGGTCACGACTGCGCCCGACCTTGCCCGCTTCGTACGCGGGTTCTGGTGCGGACGGATCGTCACCTCCGGCGCCCTTGCGGAGACGACGCAGTGGACGCCCGGGGCCTCGTTTCCCCCCGGCCACGCCTTGCGCTACGACCGGTACGGACTGGGGGTCGGCCGGATCACCGTGGGGGACGTCGCGCTTCAGGGACACACCGGCTTCATCGGCGCCTTCGCCTTTCACGCACCCGAGTACGACGCGGTCATCGCCGGCACCCACAACGCGTCAGAGGTCGACCGCCGGCCGCTGGTCGCCGCGCTGTGCCGGGAGCTACGGCGGTGAACGTCAGCATCGCATCCGGGTACAGGCCTTCGCGTCAGGCGTGGAGCCTGGCCGCCTGTGTTGCCGTAGCCGGTACTGCTGCGGCGGTGGCCGGCGCCCTCGCGCTGGCGAACGGCGAGGCGCGGGCGCAGTCGACGGGGCTGGCGGCGACCAGCATCGTCGCGGGGTGCACGTTCCTTGCCGCCGGCATCGTCGCGCTCCTGCGCCAGTCGGCGAACCGCATCGCCGCGCTCATGATGACCGCCGGCTTCCTCCTCTTTGCCAACTCGTTGGCGCAGGCCGATTCCGCGTTGCCGTTCACCGCCGGCCTCGTCGTCGGCCCGCTCGTTGCCGCGGTCCTCGGCCACCTCGTCCTCGCGTTCCCGGACGGGCGGCTCCGCTCGCGGGGAGAGCGCCTCGCGGTGGCCGCGGCCTACATCGTCGGCACCGTTCTGCAGCTGGTGATGCTGATGTTCATGGGGCCGGGACAGTTGAGCGGGTGTCCGTGCCCCGACAACCTCCTGCTGGTGCGGGACGATCAGGCCCTCCACAGTGCGCTGATGAGCGGGCAGCAGGTCGCCGGCGTCGCCGTGGCCGTCTGGGTGGGGGTTCTGCTGGAGCGCCGCTGGCGGACGGCGTCGCGGCCGCTGCGGCGGGCGATCGTGCCGCTGCTCTCGGCGGGCGCCGCGACGATCGTGCTGTATCTCCTTGCGGCCATCGCCTCGGATCCGGCGCCCGGCCTCGCTCGCGCCCTCGAGGCGGCCGACCGGGTCGCGCTCGCGATCGTCCCGGTCGCGTATCTGCTCGGCCTGTTCCACGCCCGCCTCGCACGCGCCGGCGTCAGCGACCTGGTCGTCGAGCTGAGCCGGATGCCCGGCCCCGGCGGACTGCGAAGTGCGCTCGCGCGCGCGTTGGGCGATCCGTCGCTCGAGCTCGCGTACTGGCTCCCCGAGTCGCACTCCTACGTCGGCATCGACGGACAGCCGGTCGACGTGGCGAGCGGCGACGGACGGATGGTGAGCGTCCTCGAACGCGGCGGTCGCAGGGTCGCCGCGATGGTGCACGACCCAGCCCTGGGTGAGAACCCGCAGCTGCTCGACGCCGTTTCTGCGGCGGCAGGGCTGGCGCTCGAAAACGAACGGCTGCAAGCCGACCTGCGGGCGCAGCTGGACGAGCTGCGGGGCTCGCGCGCCCGGATCGTGGCGGCCGGAGACAGCGCTCGCCGGCGACTTGAACGCAATCTCCACGATGGAGCACAGCAGCGCCTGGTGGCGCTGGCCGTCGGACTCCGCCTTGCCGAGTCGGCACTGCGCACCGACCCGGAGGCAGGCGCATCACTGCTCGCCTCCGCGCACGCGGAGCTCGAACTCGCCCTGAGCGAGCTGCGCGAGATCGCCCGCGGCCTCCACCCCGCCATCCTGAACCAGGGCCTCGAGGCAGCCCTAAAGACGGTCGCGGCGCGCTCACCCGTGCCGGTCGAACTTGTCGTCGAGCTCGACGAGCGTCCGCCCGAGCCGGTCGAAGCGACCGCGTACTACGTCGTGTCGGAAGCGCTCACGAACACCGCCCGCTACGCAAACGCAACCCGAGCGACGGTGCGCGTTGCCCGGGACGCCGATCAGCTGCATGTCCAGATCGGCGATGACGGCATCGGCGGCGCCGGGCTGGAGTCCGGTTCAGGTCTGCAGGGCCTGCGCGACCGGGTCGAAAGTATCGGCGGACGGCTCGACCTCGACAGCCCACCGGGCCGCGGAACCCACCTCGCCGCCCACCTTCCGCTGGAGGTCGGGGCAACGCCCGACGATGCGGCTCCGCACCACCCGCGTCCTCCGTCGACCTGAGCGCGCAGCCGTGGCGCTCGACGCGACGAGCTCCACGGCTGAGAAGGCCGGCGCGGCGGCTACGCCGCTGCGATCACCGGCTGAGGCGCGCCGTGGCCGTGGTGTGCGCCGGCGTATTCGTCCAGCCGAACCAGCATCGCGGCCAGCATGGCGGCCAGCATCGCGACGTGCTCGATGGCCATCGCGGCGCCCATGCCGGACACGATCTGGGCCCACCCGAGTGCCATGAGCGCGACCGTCGGCAGGAGCATCGCGGCGACCATCTCGAGGGTGGGCTGCCACTCGTGGCCGCGGTAGCGCATCCAGCCGGCCATCGGCACGGACATGGTGATCGCCATCGCGAAGAGCATCCACGACGTTGAGAGCTCGGACCAGCTTGTGCCGAAGGCGCTGAAGAGCCATCCGGCCGGGATGCCGAGGACGATCATGCCGAGGAACATGGCGGCGACCATCTCCAGGTAGTGCAGGAGGAAGCGGCGGGTCGAACGGGCGCGAGGGGAGTCTGAGTTCGGCTTGCGGGACAAGAGAGGAAGCCTCCTGTGAATCGATGGGCCGAGGCGGATCGTCCTCGGAGGTGACCTGGACAGACTCCGCGATCGGGTCAGCCTCGGCAGTGGGACCGACCCGCGATACCTCGGCGACCATCCCCCCACCGACGTGCGGCTACCCGCACCATCCGGGTCACGGATGCCTACTGGTCGACGTGAAGCCGAACCTCGGGCGCGTCGTGGTCGCTGGGTGGGCGTGCGAACGTGTCGAGGAGATCACCGACCGTGTACGCGCTGAGGTGCGGCCGGCGCAGATGGTGTTCGCGGTTGACGGTGTAGGTGATCCGGGCGCCATGGTGATCGTGGTCGTGGCGAGTGACATAGCCGGCCTCGACCAGCTGATTGACGATGCGCTGGGCGCTCCGCTCTCGGATCCCGATCGTCTGTGCCAGCTCCCATAGCCGGACGTCGGGTTGTTGAGCGATGCAGAGGAGCGCGTGGCCGTGGTTCGAGATCAGCGACCAGGCTCGTCCGTCCTGAAAACCGTCGATTGTCATGACTTCATTGTCCTGCTATCCTCGGCGCCGCAAGTATCGCACGGCCGGCAGGTTGGCGTCCCGATGGCGGCACCGCGGCACAGGCCGCACTGCTCGACGCCGCCGTTGCGGAGACGGACGCCACAGAATCAAACCAGGGGAGGACATGGTGGCCGACACCTTTCCAACCGAGACGTCGGGGCTCTCCGACGCTGCCCGAAGCGACACGATCGATCTTGAGGACGGCGCCGAGTTCCGGCTTGGAATCCTCCCGGTGCGCAAGCAACTGGGCGATCACATGGTGCGCATGCTCGGCTACAACGGCTCGATTCCGGGGCCGACCCTCCGCGTTCCGGAGGGCTCGGAGATCCAGGTCGACGTCCACAACGACGGTGATCTGGAGGCGACCGTCCACTGGCACGGGCTGCGGCTCGAGAACTCATCCGACGGCACGCACGAGACGCAGCAGCCGATCCCCATCGGGGGCGACTTCTCATGCCGGGTGCAGTTCCCCGACCCGGGCCTTTACTGGTACCACCCGCACATCCGCGAGGACTACGGCCAGGAGATGGGTCTGTACGGCAACTGCGTCGTCGTCCCGCGCGACCCCGACTACTGGCCGCCGGTGCACCGTGAGCTCGTGCTGACGCTCGACGATGTTCTGATCGAGGACGGAAAGGTGGCAGCGTTCAGCCGAACCGAGACGAACTACGCCGCGATGGGACGGTTCGGGAACCTGCTTCTGATCGCAGGCGAGCCTCATCTCGAACTCTCGGCCACGCGCGGCGAGGTGGTCCGGCTGTACCTCACCAACACCGCGAACACACGCGTGTTCAACGTCGCGCTGCAGGGCGCGCGGATCAAGCTCGTCGGCGGCGACAGCGGCCGCGTCGAGCACGAGCAGTTCGTCGACTCGGTCATCCTGGCGCCGAGCGAGCGGGTGATCGTGGACGTCATGTTCGACCGGCCGGGGATCGCCGTGCTCGAGCACCAGACGCCTGAACGCACATACCCGCTCGCCGACATCGAAGTCGCCGAGGATCGTGCCGAGCCGTCGCTCGACGAGGCGTTCACCCGGCTTCGCACGAACCCCGAGTTCGCCGAGGAGCGCGTTCGACTGGAAGCCGAGCTCGCGGCCGAGCCGGACAAGACGCTCGCCTTCGTCGCCGAGATGGACATGGATGCTCCCAGCCTCGCCGCGGGGGAGCAGCTCGTCTACGCGTGTCCGATGCATCCCGAAGTCGTCAGCGACGAGCCGGGGAAATGCCCGAAGTGCGGCATGAAGCTCCTGCCCGCCGCGGCTCCGACCGGGTATGCCTGTCCGATGCACCCGGAGGTCACGAGCGATCAGCCGGACCGATGCCCGAAGTGCGGGATGAAGCTCGTGCCGGCACGGCTTGTCGGACCCGGCGAGAGCCACTCGCACGAGCATGAGCATGGCGAACACCAGCATGAGGCCGGCGGGATCGAGTGGGAAGACGACATGGTCGACGTGAACCGCCTCACGACCCCGGCCAACACGCGCTGGAAGCTGATCGATCGCTCAACCGGCGACGAGAACCACGCCATCGCCTGGCGATTCCGGGTTGGCGATCGGGTCAAGCTTCGGCTGGTGAACGAGATGAACTCCGATCACCCGATGCACCATCCGTTCCACGTTCACGGCGCCGGCCGGTTCCTGATCCTTGCCAGAGACGGTCAGCCAGAAGCGAGCCTCGTGTGGAAGGACACCGTCTTGATCCGCACCGGCGAGACGGTCGACATCCTGCTGCATGTTTCCAACCCCGGCATCTGGATGGCGCACTGTCACATCGCCGAGCACCACGAGAGCGGCATGATGTTCAGCTTCCACGTCGACCCGTAGCCTCGGCACTCGCCTCGTGGACACGGTCGCGAACCGGGAGCACGACGGCTCGACCGCCGAAGGAGGTGGTCAGTCAGCGCGCGGGCACTGGGTGGCGGGTCGCCTGTCGGGATTATTGCCACCGCCGGCGCGCGCGGGGATCGTGCGCGGATATATGGGCGTGGCCCGAAGCTCGCTGCCCGCGGCAGCCGCGAGCGATGCGCAGGCGTTCGCGTCTTCGCCGCGCGAGCTGAACGCCGATCGCGTCGAGTTGGCGGAGCTGCCAACGGTGCTTCGCCAGACCAACGCGCTCGAGGAGCAGCGCTACGCCACGCAGGGCGCCCAAGCGATCGACGCAGTCGTTCGATCGGTCCGTGCGAGCACTCCGCTCGCACCGTGACGATGGGCGATGGCTATGACGTGCTCGTCATCGGTGCCGGCCAGGCCGGGCTCACCCTCGGGTACCACCTCCGGCAGGCGGGCCTTCGGTTCCTGATCGTCGACGCCGCAGAGCAGGTCGGCTCGGCGTGGGCGCAGCGATGGGAGTCCCTCGTCCTGTTCACCCCGCGCCGGTACAACGCGATGCCGGGACTGCCGTTCGACGGGGACCCCGATCGAGAGCCGACCCGTGACGAGGTGATCGACTATCTGCGCCGCTACGCGACCGAGCTCGACCTGCCGGTCGAGCTGAACAGCCCCGTCACCTCAGTCGAACGGCGCGAGGGGCGCTACGCCGCCGAGCTTCCCGGGCGGACGATCCTCGCCGACCAGGTCATCATCGCGACCGGCCCGTTCCAGCAGCCGCGAATCCCTGCCTTCGCCTCCTCGCTTGACGCCGACGTCTACCACACGCACAGCACGGGATACCGGCGACCGGGCGACGTCCCGCCGGGAAGGGTCCTCGTGGTCGGGGGCGGCAATACCGGCTATCAGATCGCCGAGGAGTTGGCCGCTGACCATGACGTTGTCCTTGCCGTCGGCTCACGGCAGACCCCGTTCCCGCGACGGCTCCTCGGCCGGCAGATCTTCTGGTGGTTGACGAAGCTCGGCCTTATCGGAATATCGATCGAAACGCGTGTGGGCCGTCGGTTTCGCGGACGGGACGCGCTGATCGGGTCGAGCCCGCGCAAGGCCCGGCGGTTCGGGGTCGCCCTCAAGCCGCGCGCGCTTGACGCGTCCGGACGCACTGTCCGCTTCGCGGATGGCACGCAGACGGACGTCGACGCCGTCATCTGGGCCACCGGCTACGCATCCGACTACTCCTGGATCCGGCTTGCGGTCACGGACGATCGCGGGCGCGTCCGTCACCGTCGCGGCGTCACCGATCAACCCGGGCTCTATTTCCTGGGATTGCAGTGGCAGTACACCCGCGGCTCCGCGCTGCTTGGCTTCGTCAGCGCGGACGCCAGATACATCGCCCGGCAGATCATTGGCCGCAAGCAAGCCATGCAGCTCGCTGGTTGATCGATCGGTAAGTCCTGTGATGTCGAAGGTGCAAGCCCACGGGCTTGCACCGGCTGGGCTGCGAACCGAGCAGCGCAAGGACGCCGGCAGCGGTCGTACCTGGCTGTATGGGCGCGACCGAGGCGCGATGCGACGGTTCGCAGCCAAAGCGCCACCAACGCCGCTTGACCACCCGCCGTCCGTGCGTCCAGACGCGCGGGACTTACCGATCAATCATCTCGCGGCAGGGCCGGGGCCGGTTCGTCGCCGCGAGCGGCCGGGGCGAGCGATACTGGCGCGGTGGAGGAGCTCCTGATCGAGGGCGCGGCCGTGCTGCCCGCGGCCGGCGCCGACTGGCTCGAGTCCGCGGCGGTGCTGGTGCGCGAGGGTCGGGTCGCTGCGCTGGGCCCGGCGGACGAGCTCCGCCGAACCCACCCGGACGCCGAGCGGACCGGCGGCCCGGACCGCCTCGTGATGCCCGGCCTCGTGAACGCCCACCAGCACGCCGAGGGCGTCTCGACGGCCCAGCTGGGGTTCCGGGACGAGCCGTTCGAGCCCTGGATGGTGCTGATGCACTCGCTGCCCACGGTCGAGCCGTACCTGACGACGCTCTACAAGTCGATGCTGATGCTGACGAGCGGCGTCACGACCCACGTGCACAGCCACTTTCCAGCGAAGGGCGGCTACGAGCGCTCGGAGGCGTACCTGGACGAGCTCGAGCATTCGTTGCGGGCCCACCGCGAGGCGGGCCTGCGGACCGCATTCGCGCCGTACTGGCGCGACCGGGGCACGTTCACGTACGACGACGACGACCTCTTCGCGGCAGCGCTGCCCGGCGACCTGGCGGGCGACGTGCGGCGCCTGACCGGCACGCCGATCTCGAACGCGATCTACATCGAGGCGATCACGGAGCTGGCCAGCCGGCTCGACGGTGACCCGCTGATAGGCGTCCAGCTCTCGATCGCGGCGCCGCAGTGGGCCTCCGACGACCTGCTCGATGCGATCGGGGCCGCGGCGTCGGACCTCGGGCTTCAGATCCACATGCACGCGCTCGAGAGCCGCCGGCAGCGCGACTGGGGCGACGCGGCGCGCGGCGGGCGTGAGCTCCACCACCTGGCCGAGCGCGGCGTGCTCGGCGAGGGCACGACGATCGCCCACGGCGTGTATCTGCGCGACGCCGACATCGACCTGCTCGCCGAGCGGCGGGCGATGGTGGCGCACAACTGCTCGTCGAACCTGCGCCTGGCGTGCGGGCTCGCGCCGGTGCGGCGGCTGGTGGCGAGGGGCGTCACCGTCGGTCTCGGCTCCGACGACATGGCGGTCTCAGACGACGAGGACATGCTGGCCGAGGTGCGGATGGCGCACGTCGCCCAGCGGATCTGGGAAGGCCCCGAGCCGCCGCTCGGCGCGGCCGACGTCCTGCGGCTCGCGTGGGAGGGCGGCGCCCGCATCGCGGGCCTGGAGGGATCGGTGGGCCGGCTCGAGCCGGGCTACCTCGCGGACGCGGTCGTGCTTGACCTCGGCGCCGTCCGCGGCGTCTTCGCCTCGCCGCGCCTGGCGTACGACGATCTGGTGGTCGCGCGCGCCGGCCGTGGGCACGTGCGCGAGGTCGTGGTCGGCGGCCGTGTGCTGGTGCGCGACGGCGCGCCCGTGCATGTCGACATGGACGCGCTGGCCGCGGAGGTCGCCGAGGCCGCGCGGGCGGTCGATGCTGGGCGCGACCCGGCCCGGCAGGCGTTCCTGGAGCGGCTGCGGCCGTGGGCGCTCCGGCACCCGCCGGCGTTGTAAGAAGGAAGGAGGAGCGGCGCATCCAAGATTGCGGCTCTGTGGTTGGTTGAGCCGGCGGCCGGGTTCGGATGCGTATCCGCCGGAGGGCGCCCGCGAACACGCGGGCGCCCTCCGTTTCACAACGCGGCGCCGGAGCGGTCGAAGCGAGGCGCTGTCCCGCTGCGTCGCCGGCGACCTCGACGACAGGGGTAGATCGTCGCATGACGGTCGAGAGAATCATCCTGGTGACGGCGAGGATTCGTGATGCGCCGGGGCTCGACCCGGTCGCCTTACCGCTTGGGAAAGCTCTAGTCGTCAGCGGGCTGGGTCGCCAGCCCGCACCGCCGCGCGACGGCGTTCGTGGACATGGTCATGGATGCGTTCAGGAGGAGGAGCGGGCGAGGAGAATCGAACTCCCGTCTTGAGCTTGGAAGGCTCTTGCTCTGCCATTGAGCTACGCCCGCGGGGGTGTCACATGGTATCGCCGGGCGTGGCGGCCGCCTTCGCCCGGGGCGCGCGCTTGCGGCGCGTCCGCGGGGCGGCGACGACGTCGGAGAACTTGACCCGGTCGGTGACGCACACCTCGGCCGAGCCGGAGATCGTCTCGCGCAGGAGGCCGCTCGCCTGGAGCGCCTCGCGGTTGTCGGGGTCGTCGTTCGCCCGGATGCGGTGCTCGTCCGACTCCCACAGCTGCATGAGCACGATGCCCTCGTCGGTCGGCGCGGTCACCGAGGCGATCAGCCCCTCGGGCATCCCGAACGACGCGGACAGCTTGTCGGACGCCTCGAGCAGCCGGTCCGTGTTCCCACGCATGTGCACGAGGGCGAGCACGCTCATCGCCCGACCGATCCTACGTGGTTGCCGAGGTCGACGTCGTGCTGGTGTCCGAGGTGACCGTCTCCGTCGAGGTCACGGTGGTCGTGACCGTGGTGCCCGTCGCGGTCACGGTCGTCGGGATCGCGATCGTGGTCGAGACCGTCGTGGTCTTCCCCGGCAGCCGTCGCACCGTGGTGACCGTGCGCTTGACGACGCGCGTCACCGCCTGCGGCGGCAGCGTCACGGTGGTCGCCGGCACGGACACGATGCTGCCCTTGACCACCACCGTCGTCGACGGGACGCTGACGACCGCCTTCTTGTCGATCGTGATCACATGTCCGGTGACATGGATCGTGCGCGTCGCGGCTGCTGCGGCGCCCGACCCGCCCACGACGCTTCCGAGCCACACGCCGCCGGCGAAGAGCGCCAGGATCACGGGAAGCCCGATCAGGAGCCGGTGCGGATACGCGCGCGAGCGTCCGACCGAGGTAGCCGCCAGGATCGGCATGCCCGGCGTCGGCGCCGGCGTCAGTGGCTCGGGCGCCTGCGCCGCGACCGTGGCGGCCTTGCCGCCGCCTGCCGCTGTCGCCGCCGCCGCTCCTCCGGCAGCCGGCCTGGCCGCGGCGACCGCGGCCTCATCGTCCCGCTTGCCCGGGAACGCCAGCCACAGCAGGAACCGCAGGATGACGAACAGCAGGACGCCGTTCGCCACCAGGATGGCGATGGCCAGCAAGACCTTTGCGAAGACTCCCACAGCAACCTACCCGTCGTTGCGACCCGGGAACGGTACCCCAAACTCCGGCGGAGGTGAAGGCATTGTCACGGTCGTCTCGACCTTTCGCAAGCACGATGGCGCGGAATCAGCCATCTCACGCCCTCCAACCGCTGAACCGGCGCGGCCGCACGGCGATCACCGGCCCCTGCGGCGGGCGCGCCGCGTACTGCGGATACGCGCCCGCCAGAGCGGCCGAAGCCGCCTCGCGCTCCTGCGGGGAATCGGCGATGGACGCGTCGCCGTCGACGCGCACCCACCACAGGCGCGACCAGTCGTCCTCGTAGCGATCTGCCAGGAGCGCGACGCGCGGCTCGGCGGCGATGTGCCGCAGGCGGGCAAGCGCGGCCGTCGCCTTCGGCTTGTGGTCGACCGCGGTGTAGATCGTCTCGCCGGAGAACGCGAAGCAGACGGGCACGATGTGCGGCGAGCCGTCCGGGCGCACCGTCGCCAGGCGGGCGACCGGCGCCGCGGCGAAGAGCGCTCGCGCCTCAGCCGGATCGAGCCGCACCGGACGTCCTCGCATACGCCGTGGCCAGCCCCGGCGCGAGGTAGTCGGGCAGATTGGCCTCGCCCTGGAGCGTCTCCATGAACGTGCGGTCGTCGTCGGCGGTGAGCCCGTCGAGGGTGAGCGGCCCGAGGACGCTCGAGAGCGGCGGCTGGGCCGCCAGGAGCCGGGCGCTCGGAACCACCGAGACTCCGCCCGCGGGGTGCATGCGAAGGGCATGGTCGGTGGGCTCGATCTCGTCGAGCACGAGCGTCGGCCCCTCCGGCCGCGGCTCCGCGGCGACCAGGCCGGGGACGGCCGCGACCACGGCGGGCTCGAGGGCCCGCGCCAGCTCCACCAGGTTGTGGAGCGCGTCGGTCAGCGTCGAGCGGGCCTGGCCGAGGCCGACCAGGGCGACGTCCGGATCGTCCCCCGCCAGGGCGAAGTTCAGCATGCGGGTGCGCCCGCCGATCCGGACGGTCTCGCCCGTGCTCGTGAACGGCTCGACCAGGTGCGGCTGGCCGCAGGCGGCGATCCCGCCGATCATCACGAGCACGAGGTCGCGCTCGGTGGCCGCGATCAGCTCCGAGTATGGATCGGCGCTCGTCCCCGAGACGGCGACCATGTCCGCCCGCTTCCCGGCCTCGATCGAGCCGATCGCGCCCTCCCAGCCGAGCATCCGCGCGGCGGTCGAGGTCGCCATCGCCACGATCTCCTGATCGGTGAAGATCGGGCCGCCGGCCGCGTTGGCGCTCACGAGCTGGGCGACCTTCAGCTCGCCGAGCAGGTTCTTGCTGCCGGACGGCGACCAGTCGGAGCCGAGCCCGATCATCACGCCGGCCGCCTTCATCGCCGCGACGTTTGCGGTCGCGCCGTACAGCAGCAGGTTCGAGAGCGGCGACCACACCATCGAGGCGTCGTGGTCGGCGAAGATCGTGATGTCGGCCGGCTGCAGCGCGACGCTGTGGATCCCGATCAGGTGGTCGGAGATCGCCCAGGTCTTGTCCGGGAGCTGCAGCGCCTGGAAGTGCGTCCGGGCGGAGGCGTCGACGCCCTCTGCCAGGTGCAGGAGCAGGCGGTGGTCGCGGGCGAGCTCGGCCGCGAAGGCGGTGACGTCGGCCGCGGCGATGTCGGGGATCCGGCTGTGGGCCTTCGGGAGCGACGGATCGTCCGGCGACTCGACGTTGCGCACGACGCCGCGGTAGTAGCGGGCGATGCCGGCGTTCGAGTAGAGCGCGATCCCCTGGCTCGTCGTGACGCCGGCGACCAGGCACTTGGCCTCGACGAACCGCACCAGCGACGGGACGAGGCTCGGCGTCTTGCCGAGCACCTGCATCGGGCCGCTGATCAGGCGGCGGTAGTCGGGGCCGGCCGACCACTGGCCGCGGTTCGTGAACAGCTTCGGCGCCTGCCAGAGCTGCAGGCAGTTGTAGCTCAGGTGGTTGTGGAGCTCGATCAGCCCCGGGTAGATCGTGCCCGCAGTGCGCAGCACCGGGACCGACTCGAAGCCGGCGGGCGGCGGCTCGCCGGCCGGGATGACCGCGGCGATCGACGCGCCCGAGATGTACACGACCCCGTCCGGGATCACGGTGCCCGCGCCGTCCATGGTGACGATGCGGCCCCGGATTGCGAAGCGGCCTGCCGCGGGGGCGCTCACGGGCGCAACACTAGTGCAGCGACCCGACGGATTCTCAGGCGGGCGTGCGGCTGCGCCTGCGCGCGGCCCCGTGTCCGTCGCCGGGCCGTGGCCGGCGCCGCCACCGCCATCCGGGCGGCGGCCCGCCGCCGGGCGGGCCGGTGTCCGGCGCGTCGGGCGGATCCGAGCCGGACAGGTCGCGCAGGAGCAGCGCCAGGATCGCGATGCCCGGAACGTGCAGGCTCGCCACCGCCGCGTAGATCCAGATCCCGCTCAGCCGCCGTCACCTCCGCCGTCGCCGCCGGGGCCGGGCCCATCGCTCGGGCCGGGGCCATGGTGGTGGTGATGGTGGCCGGGGCCGGCCGGTTTGGGGGGCGGGGGAGCGGTGACGGTCTTGGTCACCGTCACCGTTGCCGGGTCGC
Source organism: Gaiellales bacterium (assembly GCA_036273515.1). Lineage (GTDB taxonomy): Bacteria > Actinomycetota > Thermoleophilia > Gaiellales > JAICJC01 > JAICJC01. The sequence goes on along the minus strand of DASUHM010000012.1, from coordinate 45,351 downwards.
CGGTCACCGTCTCGGTCACGGTCCGTGCCGCCGCATTCGCCTGCTGCAGCTGGTGCGCCCGGGCGGTCGTCGTGACCGTCCGCACCGACATCACGTGGCCCGTCTCCCGGCTGCCCGCGCTCACGCCGGCGAGCAGGCCCAGCATCAGACATGCCAGACCGCCCGAAACGGCGACCGCGAACCGAACGGGATTCACACCCATCGCGCCTCCAACCTTTCGCCCTGCCCGCTTACGTCAGACACACTACCCCAGCCGGCCGCGATCGAAAAGGGGCGCCCCCACGATGGGGGTTGACCCATGGCACCGGCGCATGTTCAATTCGAATTCCCCGGATCTTCACCACCCCCATGCGATCCGGGCCATGGAGGCGAGATGAGGCACGTTCACCCTTGCCATGCGCAGGCAGGCGCATGAAGACGCCGATCCTGCTCACGGGCATGCACCGCTCCGGTGGGAGCTGGGTTGCGAAGATGATCGAAGGCGGCGGCGGCGTCGTGCACGTCAACGAGCCGTTCAACCGCCGCCACCCGCCAGGGCTCACGCCCGGGATCCTGGACGTCCCGCCGCCGCTGGCCTACCAGCACGTCGGCGCCCACAACGAGGCCGAGCACCTGGACGGGTTCCGCAACATGCTCGAGCTGCGCTACGACCTCGTCGCCGAGCTGCGCACGAACCACAGCGTGTACGACCTGGCGAAGGCCGCGAAGTACCTCACCGCCTTCACCTACGGCCGCGCCCGCGGCATGCGCACGCTGATCGACGATCCGTACATGGTGTTCGCGGCCGAGTGGCTGGCCGACCGGCTCGACTGCCGCGTCGTCATGCTCGTTCGCCATCCGGCGGGGATCGTGTCGAGCCTGAAGCGCATCGGCGCCGGCTGGGCCGATAACCTGCCCGACATCGCGGCGCAGCCGGAGCTGATCGGCCGCTACCTGCGCGCGTATATCGACGACATCGTCCGCGCCGCCCACGAGCCGCTCGATCCGATCGAGCACGGCTCCCTGCTCTGGCTCCTGATCCATTCGGCGATCGCGCAGCAGCTCGACCGCCATCCGGAGTTCATCCTCGTCCGCTACGAGGACCTGGCGATGGATCCCGAGAACGGGTTCCGCGAGCTCTACGAGCGGCTCGACCTGCCCTGGACGGCCCGGGCCGAGAAGACCGTGCGCGAGGGCAGCATGGCCGGCCCCGCCGCACGCAACAACCCCTGGGGCCGCGTTGGGCTCGGCCGGACCGCCTACCAGCCGATGGACAGCAAGGCCAACGCGTGGGCCTGGCGCCGGCGTCTGGCGGCCGACGAGGCGAATGCCGTGATCGAGGCCACGCGGCCCGTCGCGGGGCGGTTCTACAGCGCGGACGAGCTCGCGCTCGAACGCGCGCACGTCGCCTAGCGCATACCGGTTTCAGCGCCGGGTGTCACAGCCCGGCCCTCCGTCTCGTCATGTGGGTGGGAGCCCATTCGACGAGACGGAGGAACCGACATGCGCGTCTTCGTAGCAGGAGCGACCGGTGTAATCGGAAGGCAGCTCGTGCCGCAGCTGGTGGAGGCCGGCCACACCGTGGTCGGCAGCACGCGGTCGAGCGGAAAGGCGGGGTGGCTGGCGGACGCGGGCGCGACGCCGGCCGTCCTCGATCCCCTCGACCGCGCCCAGGTGATGACCGCGGTGCTGCGGGCCGAGCCGGACGCGGTGATCCACGAGCTGACGGCTCTCCGCGGCCAGGCAAACCTGCGCCGGTTCGACCGCTCGTTCGCCGAGACGAACGTGCTGCGCACCCGCGGCCTCGACATCCTGCTCGAGGCGGCGCGGGCGGCCGGGGCGACCCGGTTCCTGGCCCAGAGCTACACCGGCTGGCCGAACGCCCGCGAGGGCGGGCCGGTGAAGACCGAGAACGACCCGCTCGACCCGCATCCGCCCAGGGCGATGCGCGAGTCGATCGCGGCGATCCGCCACCTCGAGGAGACCGTGACCGGGGCGGAGGGGATGGCCGGCCTGGCGCTGCGGTACGGGTCGCTGTACGGCCCGGGGACGTCGATGGCCGAGGAGTATGCGGCCATGATCCGGCAGCGCAAGCTCCCGGTGGTCGGCGACGGCGCGGCCGTGTGGTCGTTCGTCCACGTGGCCGACGCGGCCGCGGCGACCGTGGCCGCCCTCGGCCATGGCGCCCCCGGCGTCTACAACATCGTCGACGACGAGCCGGCGCCCGTCTCCGAGTGGCTGCCCGAGCTCGCGGCGATGCTCGGCGCAAAGCCGCCGCGTCACATCCCGGCCTGGATCGGCCGGCTCGCGACCGGCGAGGTCGGCGTCGCCATGATGACCCAGTCGCGTGGCTCGTCGAACGCGAAGGCGCGGCGCGAGCTGCGGTGGGAGCCGGCGCATCCGAGCTGGCGCACCGGCTTCGCCGAGACCGTCGGCGGGACGCCCCACGGGGTACGCTCCGGGCGATGAGTCGCGCGCCTGGCCACGGCGACGACGTCGCCATCCGCACGTCCGGGCTCGGCAAGCGCTACGGCGCGACGGTGGCGCTCGCCGGGCTCGACCTGGCCGTCTCGGCGGGCGAGGTGTACGGGTACCTGGGGCCGAACGGGGCGGGCAAGACGACCACGATCCGGCTCGTCCTGGGACTGCAGCGGCCGAGCGAGGGCAGCGCCGCGGTCTTCGGGATCGACGCCTGGCGCGACCCCGTGGAGGCGCACCGGCGGGTGGCCTTCGTGGCCGGCGAGCCGATGCTGTGGCCGGCCCTGACGGGCCTCGAGAGCCTCGGGTTCCTGGCTCGCCTGCGCGGCGGCATCGACGAGGCCTACCGCAGCACGCTGATCGACCGGTTCGAGTTCGACCCGCGCAAGCGCGTTCGCGACTACTCCAAGGGCAACCGCCAGAAGATCCAGCTGATCGCCGCGTTCGCGGCCCGGCCCGATCTGCTCGTCCTCGACGAGCCGACGAGCGGCCTCGACCCGCTCATGGAGGCGGCCTTCCGCGACACCGTCGCCGAGGCCAGGTCGGCCGGGCAGGCCGTGTTCCTCTCGTCGCACATCCTGAGCGAGGTGGAGGCGCTGTGCGACCGGGTCGGCATCCTCCGTGAGGGCCGGCTGGTGGAGGAGGGGACGCTCGCCGATCTGCGCCACCTCGCGGCGCGCGTCGTCGAGGCGACGTTCGACGGGCCGCCGCCCGAGCTCGTGCTGCCCGACGGCGTCACGTCGACGCCCGTCGGCGAGAACGCCGTCCGGTTCGACGTGCGCGGGCCGGTCGGCCCGCTGATCGACCGGCTGGCGGGGACGGGCGTCGTCGCGCTGGTCAGCCGCGAGCCGAGCCTCGAGGAGCTCTTCCTGGCCCATTACGACCGCGGCCGCGAGCGTGTGGGGATCAGCGGCTAGCGCCGTCGTCCGCCATGCTCTGCGGGGCGAGCGCGTTCGCCTGGGCGTGATCGCGCTGATCGCGGTGCTCTACACGCTCGCGAACGTGATCGGCTACGCCCAGGCGTACCCGACCCCGGCCTCGCGGGAGCAGTTCGCGCGCGCCTTCTCGGACAACATCGCGCTGCGCCTGTTCTACGGGGTGCCGCACGACCTGACGACCGTGGGCGGCTTCTTCGAGTTCCGGGCGATGGGGATGCTGGCCATCCTCGCGTCGGCGTGGGCGTTCTTCGCCGCAATCCGGGCGCTCCGCGGCGAGGAGGACGCCGGCTGCTACGAGCTGATCCTGTCGGGCGTGATCGGCCGCGGCGGCGTGGTGGTCGCCGTCCTCGCCGCGCTCGCGATCGAGTGCGCCGTGCTGTTCGCGCTGCTCCTCGTGGTCCTGCTCCTGTTCGCCGTCGCGGCGGGCGACATGACGACCGTCCAGGCGGCGATGGTGGCGGCGGCGATCGTCGGGCCGGCCGCCGTGTTCGCCGCCGTCGGCGCGCTCGCCTCGCAGCTTGCTCCGACCCGGCGCGCGGCCCAGGCCGGGGCGGCGGTCGCGCTCGCCGCGGCGGTCTTCTTCCGCATCGTGGCCGACATCGGCCACGGCATTGGCTGGGTGCGCTGGATCACGCCGATCGGATGGGTGGAGCAGGTGCGGCCGGTGACCGGGGCGCGGCCCGCCGTGCTGCTCCTGTTCGCGGCCGCCGCGCCGCTCGTGGCGGCGGTCGCCGTGGCGGTCGCGCACAACCGCGACCTGGGCGCGAGCGTGCTGTCGCGCCGGGCGACGGCCCCCTCGCGGATGGCGCTGCTCGGCTCGCCGGCGCAGGCGGCCGTGCGCGCCGAGCTGCCGTCGCTTCTGGCCTGGCTCGTCGGCACCGGCCTGTTCGCCTTCGCGTTGGGCGGCTTCGCCCGCAGCGTGGCGGAGGAGATGCGCAAGGTCTCGATCCGCACCTACGGGCTCGACATCGCGAGCGCCGCGGGCTACCTGGCCGCCGTGTTCGCCATCTTCGCGATGGTGGTGGCGCTGTACGCGGTCAGCCACGTCGGCGGCCTCCGCGACGAGGAGTCGTCGGGAAGGCTGGAGACGCTGTTTGCGCTGCCCGTGCCGCGGCGCTCGTGGATCGGCGGGCGGCTGCTCGTGGCGGCCGGGGCGACGATCGTGCTCTCGCTGGCGGTCGGCTTCCTGGCCTGGGCGGGCTCGGCGGTGACGAGCGGCGGTGTCGGCCTCGGCGCGATGCTGACCGCGGGGGCGAACTGCATCGCCGTCTCGCTGCTCTTCCTGGCGCTCGGGGCCCTGCTCTTCGCCTGGCTGCCGCGGCCGAGCCCCGGCGCGGCCTTCGGGCTCGTGGGCGTCGCGTTCCTGTGGGAGCTCGTCGGGGCGCTGGTCGGCGCGCCGTGGTGGCTGCTCACGATCTCGCCCTTTCACCATGTCACCCAGGCGCCGCTCGTGGCCGTCGACCGGCGCGGCACGCTCGTCATGCTGGTGGTCGCTGCGCTCGCGGCGGCGGCGGCCGTCGAGCGCTTCGCCCGGCGCGACCTGCAGACCGGCTAGCGAGCACCGCGGTCGGACAGCACCGACCAGCGCGAGGTGGTCACGCCCGCCGTTCTAGCCCAGGCTGAGCCAGGGCTGCGGATGCCGCTCGACGGGGCCGGCGGGCTCGGCGGCGAGCGGCGCCTGGCGGCGCAGCGTGAGCCCGACCGTGACGAGCGCGAAGGCGGCGGCGAGCGACGTCACGAGCCCCTGGTCGACCATGGCTCGGGACGTCGTGATCAGGTACGGGAGCGGCGTCAGGGTTGCGATCATCAGCAGCCCGGCCACGCCGGCGGCGAGGCGGGCACGCCCGTCGAGCTCGCCGGTGGCCAGGCCGAGCAGGCCGAAGCCGATCAGCGTGTAGCCGATCCCGACGAGCGGGATGAGGGTCGAGCTGTCGAGCAGAACGCCGAGCCGGGCCAGCGCGACGAGGACCCAGCCGGCCGCGCCGGCGAGCGACGTCGCCGCCGGAGCGCGCCATGTCCGCGGCCCGCCCAGGAGCAGCCAGGCCAGGGGCGGCAGCGTCAACGCCACGATCAGGATCCGGCCGGCCGTGACCAGGCCCGGGCCGCCGACGCCGAGCTCGAGCGGCAGCGCCTCGGCGACGAGGCCCGCGGCGAACGCGCCGCCGGCCAGAAGCCATGCGCCCGGCCGGGGATCGCCGCTTGTGGCGCGCTGGGCCAGGCCGTCAGCGGCGCGGGTCGCGCGCCCGAGCAGCTCGCCCGCCCGGCGCCGGGCGGCGACGGCGGAGCCCTCGCGGGTGACGACGAGGCTGAGGATCACGGCGGCGAGCGGCGGCGCGACCAGGAAGCCCGCCCCCGAGAACAGCGTCGCGGCCGTGTTCTGGGTGGCGTGCAGCGCGATGCCGGTGCGCACCGACCCGGTGCGGCGGCGGATCCAGCACAGCACGAGGCCCTCGCAGGTGAACGGGATGAGCACGCCGGACACGCCGTGGAGGCCGGCCCAGACGAGCGACGACGCGACCGCCGCAGGCCAGAAGCCGAACCGCTGCCACAGGCCGGAGAGCAGGAAGCCGCGCATCGAGAGCTCCTCCATCCACGGCGCGGCGACGACCGCGATCCAGGTCAGGAGCAGGACCATGCCGGCGTGGCGGTGGTGCAGCGGCACCGTCGTCGTGCCGTGCAGGCCGAGAGCCTTGCCGATCGCCGTCAGCAGCGGGAGCGCGACGATGACGAAGCCCACCTGTGCGAGCACGGCGGTGCCCACCCGGCTCGACCGCGCCCGGCCGACGATCGCCGCCGGCACGCCGCCGCCCGGGTAGGCGATGCGCGCGGCGAGCGCGATCGCGCCGGCACAGAGCGCGACGTTCACGAGGATGGCGACGACCGCCGCGGGGACCGTGCGATCGCCCATCCCCGTCAGCAGGTACGCCGACACCGTCGCCCCGAGGTAGAGGAGGACGCAGGCGGCCGCGCCGGCCACCGCGAGCGGCCACTGCGCGGGCGCGGGGGCGCGCTCCGGCGCGGGGGGCGGGGAAACGTCCACTACCCCACGATACGTGTGGCGCGGCGGGCGCGGCTACTCCCAATTGGCATCCGATGGGGATGTCAATTGGGTGTTCGCAGCGCCTAGACTCCGGATCGTGGCGACCCTGGCTTAGGTCTCACCTCTCGCGCACGCTCCGGCCCGGCGCCGATCCGCGCCGTGGCGAGGCGTGCCCCCGCCAATGAGATCACTGACCGAGCAGGGGGAACGTTGATACCCGAAGCACACCTCGAGCCCGTGGCATCGGGCCTGGCACCGGTTACGCCGGGCTGGTTCGTCGTCAACACCGCCGACGCCGCATGGATGAACAACGACCGCACCGGCGGCGTCTGCATCTTCGAGTCGGACGACTACGTGCTGCGCGGCCGTCCGGACCTGACCGAATACATGAAGCCCGACGCCGGGTTCACGATCCGGGTCTTCCCGCCGGGTGAGACCGGGATGCAGTACCACGCCGAGTCCGTGCAGGAGGACTTCCTCGTCCTCGCCGGCGAGTGCGTCCTGATCGTCGAGGACGAGGAGCGTCACCTGAAGGCGTGGGATTTCGTGCACTGCCCGCCGATGACCGCCCACGGGTTCGTCGCCAAGGGGGACGGGCCGTGCGTGATCCTCGCGACCGGCAACCGGCGCGATGACCTCGAGCGGGTCTACCCGCGCTCCGAGGTGGCCCGGCGGAACGGGGCCGAGGCCGTGCTCCGGCCGGGCGCCGGATCGGACGGCGAGCAGGAGCGGGAGCCGTACGGCCACTGGAGCGTCGCGCGGCCGACGACCTGGGACGAGCTGCCCTGGGCCCAGACGACCTGACGCAGGTCACCTCGAGTCACGCCCCGGCCAATTGGCATTCGGCACCGTGCCAATTGGCCGGGGGCAGGCGGGCGCGTATTCTCGGAGCATGGCGAGCACGGAGGTTCCGGGGGTGGGGTCGGGCTCGGCCGTGCGCCTGCGCGGGCTGACGCGCGCCTTCGGGCACAAGGTCGCGGTGGCCGGCGTCGATCTCGACGTGCCGGACGGCTCGTTCTTCGGCCTCGTCGGCCCGAACGGCGCCGGCAAGACGACGCTTCTCTCCATGACGACGGGCCTCCTGCGCCCCGACTCGGGCAGCGTCGAGGTCGCCGGCGCGGACGTATGGCAGGATCCCGCCGCGGCCAAGGCCCGGATCGGCGTCGTCCAGGACAACCCGGCGCTCTTCGACCGTCTCACCGGAAACGAGCTCCTCACCTTCCATGGCGCGCTCCGGCGGCTCGATCCGGCGACCGTGCGCGAGCGCAGCGAGGAGCTCCTGCGCGTGCTCGACCTGGCCGTCGACGCCGACCGGCTGGTGGTCGACTACAGCCTCGGCATGACCAAGAAGCTCGCGCTCGCCGCGGCGCTCCTGCATGCCCCGCGCGTCCTCTTCCTCGACGAGCCGTTCGGGGCGATCGACCCGGTCTCGACGAACGTGATCGAGCAGCTGCTGCACCGGTTCGTCGCGGGCGGCGGCACGATCGTGTTCTCGAGCCACGTCATGGACGTCGTCGAGCGGCTGTGCGACCGCGTCGCGGTCATCCTGCGTGGGCGGATCGTGGCCGCGGGGACGCGGGAGGAGGTCGCGGCGGGCGGCGATCTTCGGGCGGCATTCTTCAAGCTCGTCGGCGCGCGCGAGGACGTCGGACTCGAGGAGCTCGAATGGCTTGGGTCTTCGTCCGCCTGAAGTGGCGGCTGCTCGCGAACGCGGGCGCGACCGGGCGGGAGGAGGCGCTGGGCTGGCTCATGCGCGGCCTCGGGATCCTGGTCGCCTTCATCGGCGCATCCGACCTCGCCACGGCGCCGCGCCACGACGGCGCGGGGCTGATCGCCGTCTTCGTGGCCGTCACCGTTGGCTGGATCATGCTGCCCCTGCTGATGGGATCCGACCGGACGCTCTCGGTCGATCGGGTCGCGTCACTGCCCCTGAGCAAGCGCGATCTGGTGGTCGGGCTGTTCGCGGCCTCGCTCGTCGGGGCGCCGCCCGTCGCGACGCTCGTCTTCCTCTCGGGCGCCGTCGTCGGCTACCGCCACGGCGCCGCCACCGTCCTCGCAGCGGCGGACGTGCTCGTGATGACCGCGCTCGCCATCGCCGCCGGGCGCGCGGTGTCGGCCGGGCTCTCCGCCGCCGTGCACTCCCGGCGGGGGCGAGACGTCGCCTCCATCGTCCTCGCCCTCGTCTCGGCGGCGAGCTACATCGCCTGGCGGGCGTCGGCAGCGCTCGCCTCCCGGGTGAACCACCTGCACCCGTCGCGGCTCACCGACGTCCTCTCCTGGACGCCGCCGGGCGCCCTCGCGCGGTCGCTGGCGGACGTGTATGCGGGCGCCTATCCCGCGGCCACGGCCCGGCTCGCCTACGGGGTCGCCACGCTCGTCGCGGTGGGCTGGCTGTGGGCGCGGGCGCTCGGGCGCCAGCTGACCAACCCGGCGGCGACCGAGGGCAGCGGGGGCGGGCGGCGCGCCGTCCGTCTGCTGCGGCTGCGCCCGGCCGGCCCGGCCGGGGCGGTGTGGCTGAAGGACCTGCGCTACATGTGGCGGGCGCCGGTGCAGCGGGCGAGCATCATCACGGGCGTCGTCACGTCCGGGTTCGTCCTGCTTCCGCTCCTGACCGGGGCCCGCCACGAGGACGCCTTCCCGTACGCCGGTGCGCCGCTCGCGTTCTTCCTCATGTCGAACCTGTCGGTGAACCTGTTCGGCGTCGACGGCGAGGGCTTCGGCATCTACGTGGCGACGGGCGTCGAACCGGCCCTGCTGCTGCGGGCGAAGGCGCTCGCGGCCACGACGGTGGTCGGAGCGATCGCGGCGCTTGCCTGCCTCGCCGGAGCCGCCGTGTCGGGCGCGTGGGGGGAGCTCGCGAGCGGCCTCCTCGTGTCCGCCGCGGTGATCCTCCTGACTGCGGGGACGGGGCTCGTGGTCTCGGTGCGCTCGCCATATCCCGTGGCGATGTCGGCGCCCGCGTTCGGACGGCCGCGCCGGCCGCGCGGGAGCGGCAGCGCCGGCGTCGGTGTGCTGGCGTTCGTCTTCGAGGGGGTGGCGGTCGGCGTTCTGGCGCTGATCTTCTTCGCCGCCAAGGTCGGGTTCGGCGCAGGCACGCTGCCCGGCGGGCTGATCGTGCTCGGCTGCGCGATCGCCATCGCGCTCGGCGGCCTGCGGCTTGCCGCCGGGCACCTCGGGACGCACCTGCCCGAGACGCTGCTCGCGCTCTCGGCGCGGGGCTGAGCTACTCGCTCAGGAACGCCTCGACGATCCGGGCGTAGTCGTCCGCCTCCTCGAGGTGGGCGCAGTGCGCGCTGTCCTCGAAGACGTGCATGCGGGCGTCCGGGATGCCGCGGGTGATCGTCTCGGAGCACGACGGCGTGATCTCGTCGTAGCGCCCGCACGTGACGAGCGTCGGCACGCCGATGCGGCCCAGGTCGGCCGTGCGGTCCCACTCGCGCAGGAGGCCGATGACGTCGAACTCGGTCGGGCCGTTCATCGTCAGGTAGACCTGGTTCCCGTCCATCTCCTTCCCGGACTGCACGAGCGCCTCGGGCCACGGATCCATCCGGCAGAGATGGCCGTGGTAGAAGACCTCGACGGCGGCCAGGTAGTCGGGATGGTCGTACTCGCCGCGGTCGCCGAGCTCGATCAGGACGGAGCGGTGCGGCTCGGGCAGCTGCTCGATCAGGCCGCGGGCGCCCGCCATGAACTCGGGGATGCTTGCCGACGTGCTCGCCAGCACCAGCCGCTCGATGCCGGTCGCGCCGCGGGTCATGTACTCGATCGAGAGCCAGCCGCCCCACGACTGGCCCAGCAGGTGGCAGCGCTCGAGCCCGAGGGCCGCGCGCACCTGGTCGACCTCCTCGACCGACCGGTCGACCGTCCACAGCGACGTGTCGTCGGGCTGGTCGGAGCGGCCGCAGCCGAGCTGGTCGTAGACGATCGTCGGGCGATGCTCGGCGAGCCGCTCGGCCAGCGGGATCATGTAGTAGCTGGCCGCGCCCGGGCCGCCGTGCAGGAGCAGGATCGGCGTCCCCTCGCTCGGCCCCAGCCGGGCGGTCCAGACGCTGCCGTCCGTGACCTCGACGCGCTGCTCCTGGGCCTCCTCGATCTTCATCGCGGCGACACTACAGGAGATACCGCCGCGAGTAGGCGACCTCGGTGACCGGGTCGCACCCCACCGGCTCGCCGTCGAGCGTGACGGTCTCGTTCCCGGGATCGACGACGACGGTGCCGGTACGGCTGTTCCCGACCATGTCTGCGGCGGTCAGCGCGCGGCAGTCCGACACCTGCGCCCGCTCGCGGGTCGTGGGCAGGTCGGCGGCCATCGCCGAGCCGGAGAGGAACGCCAGCGACACCTGGCCCGGCCCGGCACCGGTGGCGGCGATCTGGGGGCCGACGCGCACCGGCTCGGTCATCATCGTGGTCGCGCCGCCCGCCCCCGACGCGCCCCACGCCGGCATCCCGGCCTTGAGCACGAGCTCGGGCCGGACCGGGAAGAGGTCGGGCCGCCACACCACCATGTCGGCCAGCCGGCCCTCGCGCAGCGAGCCGACGTGCGCCGCCAGGCCGTGGGCGATGGCCGGGTTCACGGTCACCTTGGCCAGGTACCGCAGCACCCGCTCGTTGTCGTCCGGCCCCGCGGCGCCGCGCTGGGCCTTCATCGCGGCCGCGCACTGGAAGGCGCGCCGCACCGTCTCGGAGATCCGGCCCATGCCCTGGGAGTCGGAGGAGAGGATCGGGATCACCCCCAGGTCGTGCAGGGCGCTCTCGGCGGCCATCGTCCAGGCCCGCACGCGGGCGCGGAGGATGGCGGCGTCGCCCGCCCTGGAGCCCGGCTCGAGCAGGTGGACGGCCGCGACCATCGCCAGGTGCTCCGCCTCGGCGCCGACGCCGTAGGGCACCGTCGGGTTCGTGGAGGAGGTGATCAGCCGCTCCCGCCCCGCCAGGCTGAGCAGGTCGGGGGCGTGACCGCCGCCGACGCCCTCGATGTGGTACAGGTGGGCTGTCCGACCCTCCAGCACACGGGCCGTGTCGGCCGCGCGCAGCGCCTCGTTCAGGCCGTCGGTGTGGATCGCGAGCTGCACGTCGTGACGGTCGGCGACGTCGAGCGCGCAGCGCAGCTGCTCCGGCCCGGCCGCCACGTCTTCGTGGATCTTCAGCCCGGCCCCGCCGGCGGCGAGCGACTTCTCGACGCCCTCCGGGCGCGACGCCGACGCCCGCACGAGGAACGCGACGTTCAGCGGCGTCTCCTCGAGCGCCGCCCAGGCCATGCGCAGGCCGGCGGCCGGGTTGGCGCCGAGGTTCCAGATCGGGCCGTAGTCCTGGGCGACGATCGTCGTGATCCCGCCCGCGAGGGCGGCCTCGCCGAGCTGGGGCGAGAGCCAGTGCATGTGACAGTCGACGCCGCCAGGCGTGATCACCATGCCCCGGGCGTCGAGGAGCGCGGTCTGCGAGTCGAGGACGACGTCGATCCCGTCCATCGTGTCCGGGTTGCCGGCCCGGCCGATCGCGCACACGCGCCCGCCCCGAATGCCAATTGACGTTCGCCGGACGCCAATTGCCGGGTCGAGCACGAGCCCGCCGACCACCGCCAGGTCGACGCCGCCCCGCTCGGCCCGCACGCCCAGCCCGTCGCGGTGGGTGCCGCCCCAGCCGGGCACGATCTCGTCGGGGCCGCCGGCGTCGTCGCGCTCCGGCGTGACCCACAGGTCGCCGTCTCCGAGCGCGACCCGCTCAGACGCCGGCATCGGCGTACCCCCGCCGGCGCGCGAGCTCGAGGGCCGCGTCGAGCGCGCCGGGCGCATCCAGCGGCCCGTCGACGAGGCCGCCGTGGCCGCGGATCACCCGCGCGCCTCCGAACGGCACCAGCCGCACCTCGCGCGCCTCGCCGGGCGGGAAGATCACCTTCGTCCCGGGTGAGACGGCGAGGCGCATGCCCCACGCGGCGCGGCGGTCGAAGCGGAGCTCGCGGTTCGTCTCGAAGAAGTGGAAGTGCGAGGTGACCGCGATCGCGACCGGGCCGGCGTTCTCGACCCGCAGGGCCGCATCGGCGTCGAGCCAGGCCGGCTCCGGGTCGCCCGTCAGGTCGGGCGGGCCCTCGCGGGCAATGGGGTGGACGAGGACGACGAGCCGCGGCCCGTCGGCGAACACCGGCTCGAGCTCGATCCGGTCGACCAGCTCGGCCACGCCGTCGAGCACGTCGCCGGGGCCGAGCAGCCCGTAGGCGCGCCGCTCCACCTCGGCGTAGCCCAGCCCGTCGCGGGCGAGCTCCATCGTCTCGTCGGCGATCAGCGCGACCGCCTCGGCCTGGCTCAGCCTCAGGGCCCGACCACGCCGGCGCCGGGCCAGCTCGGCGGCCAGGAAGAGGTTCAGGCGCTCCTGCTCGGAGGGCAGCAGCCTCATCCGGCCGCGGCCCGCACCCGCGCGGCCAGCCCGTCGACGTAGAGGTCGATCAGGAGCGAGAACCGGCGATCGGCATCGGAGATGGCGTAGGAGTCGGCGACGGCGACCATGTTGGGGAAGCGGTCGGGGGGGAGGGCGGCGATGTAGTCGCGCGCCATCTTCGCACCCTCGGCCATGGTCAGGCCGGCCAGGTCTTCGGCCGGCTCGCCGGTCTCGTCCATCGTGAAGCCGTTCACCACCGAGAACAGGAGGTGATGGCCGAGCACCGCGAGCTCGTCGGGCACGCCTCCCTCACGCAGGAGCGCCAGCATGCGCTCGCTGAAGCGCAGCGCGTTCGGCCCCATCGGGATGCGGCCGATCGAGAGCCGGACGACGTCGCGGTGGCGCAGGATCGTCCGCCGCAGGTCGTGCGCGACCTCCTTCAGCTGCTCGGCCCAGCGCTCGGGCTCGGGGTCGGGCACCTCCTGCTCGCCGATGATCTCGTCCAGGACGAGGTCGAGCAGGCCGTCCTTGCTGCCCACGTGCCAGTAGAGCGACGCCGCGCCGGTGCCGAGCTCCTCGGCGACGCGGCGCATGCTGAGCGCGTCGAGCCCGTCGCGGTCGAGCAGCTCGAGCGCCTTGCGCACGATCGCCTCGCGGGTGATCGGGTCGCGTCGCCGCCGCTGCCCGCGGTCGGGCGGGACCCGTTGCCAGGGCGGGGGCGGGATGGCCGCGTCGTCGGTCACGGGCTTGACACCCTACCAGCTACTCGAACACTGTTTGCATAGAACGTTGTACGATGATAGAACAGTGTACGACTACGACTTCTCGGACTGGAGCAGTCCCATGCAAGACGCAACACCTCGCCCTCCCGATCCCGCCTACCGGCGGCGATGGCCGGCGGCCGCCGTGATGATCGTCGCCTCGACGGTCGACCTGATCGACGGCACCATCGTGAACGTCGCCCTGCCCACGATCCGGCGCGACCTGGGCGCGACGGGCGCCCAGCTGGAATGGATCGTCTCGGCGTACATGCTCGCCTTCGCGGCGGCCCTGATCACGGCCGGGAGCCTCGGCGACCTGCTCGGGCGCAAGCGCCTGTTCCTGATCGGGACGGCGGCGTTCGGCGCCGCGAGCCTCGGCGCGGGCGTCGCCCAGACCGCCAACGAGCTGATCGCCGCACGCGTCGTCCAGGGCGCGGCGGCGGCCACGATGTCGCCCCAGGTGCTCGCCACGTTCCGGGCGATGTTCGCCGGCAAGGAGCGCGGCACGGCCTTCGGCGTGTATGGCGCGACGCTCGGCTTCGCGTCGGCGATCGGGCTCATCGTCGGCGGCGTGCTCACCCAGGCGAATCTCTTCGGCTGGGGATGGCGTACCGTGTTCCTCGTCAACGTCCCGATCGTCGTCGGGTCGCTGATCGCCGCGGCGATCGTCGTCCCGGAGACGCGGGCGCGCTCGCACCGGCGGCCAGACCTCGTCGGCGCGGCCGTCCTCACCGCCGCGCTCGTCGCGATCGTCTTCCCGATCCTCGAGGGCCGGCGGCTGGGCTGGCCGGCCTGGGGGTGGGCGATGCTTGCCGCCGGCGTCGTGGCGCTCGTCGGCCTCGCCCTCGCGGAGGAGCGGCTGCCGCGGCCGCGCGTCGCGCCGCTGCTGCGGCCCCGGCTCCTGCGCCGGCCCGCGTTCACGGCCGGGCTGATCGTCCAGCTGGCGTTCTCGATCGGCATGCAGGGGTTCGCGCTCGTGTTCGCCCTGTGGGTGCAGACCGGCCAGGGCTACTCGCCGCTGCGGGCCGGCCTCACGATGGTCGCGTTCAGCGTCGGCAGCTTCATCGCCGCGCCGGTCGCGATCCCGCTGGCGCAGCGGTGGGGGCGGCTCGTGCTGATGGCGGGCGCGCTCCTGATGGCGGCGGGCACCGCCGGTATCGCCGTCGGCGCCCATCACGTCGGCACCGGGACCGGGCCCTGGCCGCTCGTTCCCGGCCTGCTCGTGGCCGGGGTCGGCCTGGCCCTGCTCGTGATCCCGCTCGTGAACGTCGTCCTCGCCGCGGTGCCGGCGCACGCCGCGGGCGGCGCATCGGGCCTGTTCGGCACCGCCCAGCAGATCGGCGGCGCGATCGGCGTCGCCGTGATGGGGACGATCTTCTTCGGCGACCTCGCCGGCGGCTCGTTCAAGGTCGCCTACCTCGGCGTCACCCCGTACCTGGTGGCGGTCTTCCTGGTCGCGGCGGCGCTCTGCCTGGCGCTGCCGGCGACGGCGGTCGACGAGGACGCGGCGCTCGAGGCCGAGGACGACGAGGTCCCGGCGGCGTACCAGCTTCGCGACGGCGTCGCCGCCTGACGGCCTCCGTGTGTTGTCTTCGGAACAGATTGACTGGATATTGGGCGAAGTGTTGCGTTTGTGTTGTGAGCGGCTCGCGGACCTGTGAAATGTCCGGCGTACTGCCGATGTTCGTGGAGAGAACACTGCACCCGACCGCGAAACGACCGGAACCATGCTCACCGCCTTCACGAACCAGCTCGCCCTCATCGCCGCCGTCTACGGCGTCATCTCCTCGCTCTCCCCGACGCTCCAGATCGTCCGCATGCGCCGCGCCGGCTCGTCGGACAGCCTGTCGCGCAGCTACGTCATGATCGGCGCCGGCGGCTACATGATCTGGTTCACGTACGGCCTCTCGCTCGGCAACGTGCCGCTGATCGTGTGCGACGCCATTGGCGCGCTCATGCAGCTGACCGTCCTCTGGTGGGCCTACCGGCTCGACCCCGGCCCGCAGGCGGCGTAGCCGCAGCGCAACATCCCGGCGCCGGGCGCTTGATATCCTCGTCACTGAGTGAGGGAGGCGTCAGATCCGCGTTCGCCGAGCAGCTGGATGGGTCGTGGTTCTCCTCACCGCCATCGGGCCGATGGCGGCGACCTCATCCGCTGCGCCGGCCGGCACGATCCGGGTGGACGTCTCGAGCAGCGGCGTGGCCGGAAACACCGCCACCGAACTGGGCGACGTGGCGATGGCCCGGAGCGGGACCCTGATCGCGTTCGCGTCGGCGGCCTCGAACCTCGTCCCGGGCGACACCAACGGCATGCGCGACGTCTTCGTGCGGGACGTACGCACCGGCACGACCTCGCGGGTCGACCTCGGCCCGGGCGGCGTCCAGGCCAACGGCGACAGCTTCGGCCCGCTGGCGATGTCCGGCGACGGCCGCTTCGTCGCGTTCGAGTCCGACTCGTCCAGCCTGGTTCCCCGGAGCGGCTGCACGCCCGGGCAGCCGCCGGACTGCCTCTTCATCCGCGACCGGCTCCACCACAGGACACGGGTCGTGAAGCGGATCACGAACCCCGGCATCGTGGCCCTCTCGGAGCACGGCCGGTACCTGGTGGCCGCCGGGTTCAGCCAGCTCCAGCGGATCGACCTGCACACGAACACCGCCGTCGTCGTCAGCTGCTGCGGGCTCGGCGGCGACCTCAAGAACCTCTCGTTCGGCGGCATGTCGGCCAACGCCAACCTGGTCGCGTTCGCGATCGATACCGGAGTGCCGGCTCCGGCGCGGGACGTCTTCCAGGTCTACGTGCGCAACATCGCCCGACGCACCACGACGCTCGTGAGCAAGAACGATGCGGGCGTGCCGGCGAACAACGCGAGCATCGGTGGGGCGATGTCTCCCGGCGGGCGGTACGTCTTCTTCACCTCCTGGGCGACGAATCTCGTCCCCGGCGACACGAACGGCCGCGTGGACGTCTTCGTCCGCGACCGCCGCAGGGGTACAACTCGCCGCATCGACATGGGCATCCATCGCCAGACGAACGGCGACTCGGCTGCGCTCGGCATCTCGGCCGGCGGGCGCTTCCGCCTGTTCGATTCCACCGCGACGAACATCGTCCCCGGCGACACCAACCACGCAGCTGACCTCTTCCTGCGTGACCGCCGCACCGGGCGGACGCGTCGCGTCGACCTGACCAACGGCGGCGGACAGGCCAACCACGGCGTTGGGCCCGCCGGAAGCGACGGCGTCGCGATGTCGCCGGGCGCGCGCTGGGTTGCGTTCGTGTCACCGTCGACGAACCTGGTCTCGCCGGTCAACGGCCTCGCGCACCTCTACCTGCGCGGCCCGCTCTACTGACCACTACCGCCCGGCCAGCCAGGCCAGGATGTCGCGCCAGTGGTCGGCGAGCGCGTGGCCCGCGCCGGGGATGAGCTCGAAGCGCGCGTTCGGCAGCCGCTCGCCCATGTAGGCGCAATGCGCCCGCGGCACGAGCACGTCCAGCTCGCCCTGCCACAGCCGCGTCTCGCAGGCCGCGTCGGACAGCGGGAAGCCCCAGCCCGTCGCGAAGGCGCGGTCGTCGTCGGCCCAGCCGCGCGACCCCTGGCGCACCGACTCGAGCAGCGACGCCTTGCCCTTCGCACGATGCCTGGGGCGGCGGAAGACCTCCTGGTCGGCCGGCGGCAGGTGCTCGGCGAGCTCGTCGAGCAGCGCGTCCGGGTCAGCCCGCACCTGGTCGACGAACGGCTGCAGGTAGGCGGCCAGGGCCTCCTCGGACTCGCGCGCCGCTGCGAATTCGTCCAGGTTCAGCTGGTCCATGCCCGTGGTGAAGTCGAAGTCGGGGTCGTCCGACGGGCCGACGCCGACCACGACGCCCACCCGCGAGATGCGCGCCCCCAGCCGGGCCGAGCAGGCGAGCGCGTGCGGGCCGCCGCCGGACGTCCCCACGACGGCGAACCGCGCAATTCCGAGGTGGTCGGCGATCGCGGATACGTCGGCGGCGGCGTCGACGACGCGGCGGCCCGGGTGCGGGTCGGACTCGCCGTAGCCCGGCCGGTCGTACGTGACGAGGCGCAGCCCGAGCTCGGCGAGCATCGCGTCCTCGTCCGGGTGGCCGTCGAGGCGGCTGCCGGGCGTTCCGTGGTGGCCGACGACGGCAGGCGCGGCCGGATCGCCGTTGTCACGGTAGGTGAGGCGGCGGCCGTCGGCCGTCGTCACGTGCCCCGTACGCGCGTCCGCCATCTAGGGGTGGCGCTCGCGCTCGGCCGACGCCGCGTAGATCGCGTCGCGGAACGCGGGGCGGCGGCGGAGGAGCTCGGCGAACCCGGCCTCGTCGATGACGCCGACGTCGACCGAGGTCTTGGCCCGCACCGTCGCGTTTCGGGCCAGGGCGTAGCCGGGGCCGGGATCCATCGCCCCCAGCTCGCCGAAGAACGCGCCGGGGCCGAGCCCGGCGACCGGCTCGCCGTCGCGCAGGACGACGACCGTGCCCTGGAGGATGACGAAGAAGTCGGTGCCCATCTCGCCCTGGCTGACGATCGCGCTCCCCGGCGGGTACGACCGGCGCTTCAGGGCCGCCGCCACGGCAGCGCGGTCGTCCTCGTCGAGCTTCTCGAGCAGCGGGCTTTCGGCGTGCACGGTCATCGGCGAGCGGAATTTATCGCAACGATCGCCACGTAAGCCAGCGCGGCTCTCAGTGCGCGACGGCCGCCACGGTCGACACGACCAGGGCGGCTGCGAGCCCGATGTTCGCGCGCCGTGACCGGACCGGATCGCGCAGCGCCGGCGCCACCCAGGCGGCGGCGATGAGCCAGCCGGCGTTGATCACGACCACCATGAGGGCGAGCGCGGCCACCTTGAGCCCCGCGTCGACCAGCGTGTGGGCCGCGATCCGGGCGCTCACGAAGACGGCGGCGATCGCCACCCAGGCCTTCGGGTTGGCGACGCCGAGCAGCAGCCCGCCTGCGAGCGACGGCGCCGGCGCGTTGCGGTCGGCGGCGGCGAGCGGCGGCGCGGTCGCGATGTGGTAGGCCAGGTAGAGGATGTACACCGCCGCGACGACGATGAAGGCGGGGCGGACCGCGGGCAGCGCGAGCAGCGCGCCGGTGAGGCCGGCGGCGACCATCACAAGCACGACGATCGTGCCGGCGATGACCCCCGCCAGGTAGCGGGCCGAGCGGCGCACCCCGAAGGCGACCCCCGTCGCCGTGAGGCTGATCGTGGCCGGGCCGGGGCTGCCCATGATGGCGAGGGCGGTCAGCAGGAGCGCGGGGAGCGCCGACCAGCGGATTGAGGTCGCGAGCAGTGTGAGGGTCACCGTGTGCCTAGACTGGAGCCGTGCCCCGGACCCTAAGCAGGGCCGATACCGGCCGTCTTGAACGATCGTGCGGCCGCGACGCGATCCGGGTCGGCGCGGGCGCCCCCGGGATCGAGCGGGTCGAGGCGCGCTTCGGCCGCAAGGCGTTCTCGCTCCACCGCCACGACACCTACGCGCTCGGGATCACGACGGCCGGCGTGCAGGAGTTCCGCTATCGGGGGGCGCGCCGCATCTGCCTGCCCGGACAGCTCCACTTCCTGCATCCCGACGAGCTGCACGACGGCGGCCCCGCCACGCCCGATGGGTTCGCCTACCGGATCGCTTACGTCGAGCCGGCGGTCGTCCAGGCGGCGCTCGGCGGCCGGCCGCTGCCCTTCGCCGAGCCGGTCCGCGACGCCGGCCCCGCCACGGCCGGGCTGGTCGCGCTGCTGGCGGACATCGACGAGCCGCTCGACGAGCTCGGCGCCGCCGCCGCGGCGACGGCCGTGGCGGACGCCCTCGAGGCGGCCGCGGGTCAGGCGCCGTCCAGGGAACCGATCGACACGGCCGCGGTGGCCGCGGTGCGCGAGCATCTGGCCGCCCACCCGTCCGAGGAGACCCGCGCGGCCGACCTCGAGCGGATCGCGGGCATGGACCGGTGGAGCGTCGCCCGCCAGTTCCGGCAGGCGTTCGGCACGAGCCCCGACCGCTACCGGCGCATGCGCCGCCTGGCCGTCGCCCGCGACGCGATCGCCGCGGGCGAGCCGCTGGCTGCCGTCGCCGCCGGCACCGGCTTCGCCGATCAGAGCCACATGACCCGCCACTTCACCCGCGCGTACGGCCTCACCCCGGGGCGGTGGGCGGCCCTCACGTCGTCTCGCGGCTGACTCAGCGCGAGATCGCCGAGGCGCGCCGGTCGGCTCCGCCGAACGCCGCCCACAGGCCGAGGCCGATGTAGAGCAGGCCGGTCAGCCGCTGCCACGGCAGCCGCGGCCGGCCGCGGGCGAGCAGGCGGGCGCGCAGCCGCCCCGAGCCCATCGCATACGCCGAGTCCGAGGCGAGCCCGATCGCCGCGAAGAGCGCTCCCAGGATCAGCACCTGGAGCCAGGCCGGGCCGGCGCCGCGGTGGATGAACTGGGGGAAGAGGGCCAGGAAGAAGAGCGCGACCTTGGGGTTTCCGAGCTCGACCAGCACGCCCTGGCGGTAGGCGGGCCAGATGCTCGCCGGCGCCGCCGCGCGCTCCGGCGCGAGGCCGTCGTGCCCGCGCCGCAGGGCGATCACGCCGATCGCGCACAGGTAGACGGCGCCGGCATAGTGGATCGCGGCGAACAGGGTCTCGGACGACGCGATCAGGGCCGAGAGGCCGACGGCCGTCGCGACCACGTAGATGAGCGCAGCGGTGGCGCAGCCGCACGCGCCGGCGACCGCTGCCCGGTGCCCGCTCTGGAGCCCACGCCCGAGCACGTAGAGATTGCTCGGGCCGGGGACGACGATCACTCCGGTCGCGACCAGCAGGAAGATGGCGAGTGTCCCGGCCGACGGCATGGCGGCAGCATACGTCCCGCCCTCTGGTACGCTCGCGACCGGGTGCAGCGATGAGCGGCGGCGATCGACCCACGGGAACACTGACGCTCTTCTTCTCCGACATGGAGGGGTCGACGCGGCTCGCCCGCGCGCTCGGAGACGCCTGGCCGGCGCTGCTCGCCCGCCATCGCGACGTGCTGCGCGAGGTCGTCGAGACGGACGGCGGCACGGTCGTCGACTGCCAGGGCGACTCGATGTTCGCGGTCTTCCGCTCCGCCTCGGCGGGCGTACGGGCCGCCGCCGAGGCCCAGCGGCGGATGGCGGCCGAGCCGTGGCCGGACGGCGCCGCGGTGCGCGTCCGGATCGGCGTGCACACCGGCGAGCCCGCCCAGACCGTCGACGGCGGCTACGCGGGTGTCGACGTCTCCCACGCCGCCCGCCTGTGCGCGGCCGGCCACGGCGGGCAGGTGCTCCTGAGCGAGTCGGCCCGGCTCATCTCCGGCGCGGCCACGAGGAGCCTCGGCGCGGCCGCGCTCCCCGACATCGAGCCTCCCGAGGTCGTGCACCAGCTGGTGGCAGACGGCCTGGGGGACGAGTTCCCGCCGCTGCGCACGAACGCGCACCCGCCGCCGGCCGAGCCGGCGGCGGAGAAGGGCGACTTCGACACGCGCATCGACCGCGCCTCGGAGGCCTTCGAGAAGCGGCTCGAGGATCACATCGCGGGCACGATCGAGCGCGCGTTCGAATGGTCGCCGGGCAAGAAGCGCGAGGACGGGTAGCTCAGTCCGCTCCGTGGAACCACGGGGCGTACGAGATCCCGACGATCAGCCCCTCGGCCGACAGCAGCCGGGCGACGGTCTGCCCCCACGGCTCCTCACGGGCGTCGTGCACGAGCTCGAAGCCCGTGGCGCGAAGCTCGGCCGCGGCGCTCGCGACGGCGGCGGGATCTGCCACCTCGAACTCGACCGACGCCTGCGGCACCGTCACGCCCTGCGGCCACTCGGGGCTACCGAAGCACGCCTCGGCCGCTTCGGCGAGCGGCCAGACGCCGAAGTGCCTGGCGCCGGCGATGCGCTCGCTGTGGAAGTAGTCGCTCCCGGCGCTCGCCTCGAGCGGCAGGCCGAGCGCATCGAGGTAGAGCCCGCGGCTCGTGGCCGGGTCGGGTGCGATGACGGCGAAGCCGGCGATGAACTCGATGTCCATGGGAACCCTCCGATGGTCGTCGTTGCGGGGATGGACGCTACGGCCCCGCGGCGCGGGCCGCTTGAACGATTCGGACGTCCTCGCCGCTCGGGGAGTAGAGTCGCCGTCGTGACCGATCCCGCCAAAGCGCCGTTTGCCGCCGTGCGCCTGGACGACGTGGTCGTGGTGACGGACATCGACCCTGACTATCCCGACGCGACCGACGGCGACTTCCACCTCGTCCGCCGCCACTTCGACATCCGCTCCTTCGGGGTGAACGGCATCACCGGGGGCGCGGGCGACGAGATGGTGGAGCCGCATCACGAGGCCGACGACGAGGAGAACGGCACCAACGGCCACGAGGAGCTGTTCGCCGTCGTGAGCGGGCACGCCGTCTTCACGGTGGACGGCCAGGATGTCGATGCGCCCGCCGGCACGCTCGTGTTCGTACGCGACCCGGCGCTCATCCGCAGCGCCCGGGCGACCGTCGACGGCACGTCGATCCTGGCGGTCGGCGGCCGGCCCGGCGTCGCCTACGAGCTCTCGCGCTGGGAGCAGAGCCTGCCCTGACGGCGCGGATCGGCTAACGTTGCCTGCGGGTAACCGATCGATGATCCTGCCCACCGACGTCCCGACCCGCGCTCAGGTCGAGCGGCTGCTGGCCGCTCGCGAGCCGGCGAGCGTCTCGATCTACCTCCCGACGAGCCCGGAGTCGCGCGGCGACGCGGAGCGGATCGAGCTGAAGAACCTCGCCGCAGAGGCCGCCAGGCAGCTCCGCGAGGCGGGGGCCGCGCGCGCCGACGTGGCGGCGATCGAGGAGGAGCTGGCCGATCTCGTCGACGACGACGACTTCTGGCGCTACCAGGCGCGCAGCCTGGCGGTGTTCGTGACGCCGACGGCGGGCACGACCTTCCGGCTCCCGAACCAGCTCGTCGCGATGGTCGAGGTCTCCGATCGCTTTCACCTCAAGCCGCTCCTTCGCACGCTCACGTTCCCGCACACCGCGTTCGTGCTCGCGCTCTCCCAGAACGGCGTCCGCCTGCTCGAGATCGCCCCGGAGCTCGAGCCCGCGGAGATACGCGTGCCCGATATGCCGAAGGACGTCGCGAGCGCGGTCGGCAAGTCGTCGATCAAGGACCGGGCGCCGAGCGGCCGGCTCCAGGGCACCGAGGGCCAGAAGACCCGCATGCGCCAGTACGCCCGCCAGATCGACCAGGCGCTGCGGCCGCTCCTGGGCGGGTTCGACCTGCCGCTGATCCTGGCCGCCGCCGAGCCGATGGATGCGATCTTCCGGTCGGTGAACAGCTACCCGCACCTGGTCGCGGAGAGCCTGCCCGGGAACCCCGACACGGCCTCCGAGGCCGAGCTGGTCCAGCGGGCACGGCGGCTGCTCGACGAGATCTACGCCGCGGAGCTCGATTCGGTGAAGGAGACCTACGCGCTGCGCGCCTCCCAGCGGCGCACCTCCGCCGACATCGCCGACGTCGCGCGCGCCGCCACCCACGGCCTGGTCGAGACCGTCCTCGTCGACATCGACGAGGTCGTCCCCGGCTACGTGGACGATGAGACCGGCGCGATCACCCTCGACGATGGCGGCGACGCGGCCAACTACGGCGTCGTCGACGAGATCGCCCGGCGCGTGTGGCTGACCGGCGGCGGCGTGCTCGCGGTGCGCCGCGACGACGTGCCCGGCAGCGGATCGGTCGCCGCGATCCTGCGCTACGCGCCCTGAGCGCGAAGGCGGGGCCCCCGCCTCAGCCGAAGTCGAGGTTCGGCCAGGGGTAGAACGTCAGGTGGAGCAGCAGGATCAGGAGCGCCGCCATGAGGATCGTGGCCAGGAAGTGGAAGCGGCCCTCGAGGTTCCGGATCGCCTTGTACATGGTCGGGAAGGGCACGTCCTTGCTCCAGCCGAACGCGAGCACGCTCGGGACGACGAGGAAGAACGCGGCGATCATCGTGTACAGGACGTAGCTGGAGTAGAGCGGGTTGTGCCACGTCGACGCGTACGCGGTCGCCGCGACGGTGGCGACCAGCACGGGCACGTAGTAGTACAGCGCCGGGATCTCGTCGATCGGCGCGGCTGGGTCGGCGGACGGCCGTGCGGTGAACCTCCCGCCGCGCGTGCGTCCGACCTCGCCTCCATTCGGCCGCGCGTACCGGGCCCCGCGGTGTGGGGGGAACCGGGCAATGTGCGCGGCTGTCGCGACGATGAGGAACGCGACGATCAGACGGAGAAGGTGCCACTCGCGTTCGAGATGGCCGGTGGTGGTGGAGATCGTGCGCCACGGGAGATGGTCGCCGACAGCCGAGACCTCCGGGACGAAGACGGCGATCGCGAGACTGAACCAGACGACATACCCCCAGCGCTCTCGCGGGGTCATGCCGCTGAGTTGGCGCCGGAGCCATGCCATCCCGGGGACATCTGTCCACGCCACGACCGCGACCGTACGCCTCCGAGGAGGTCGTGTCAAATGTCTCGATTGAGTGCCGCGGACGTTCGACGGCACCCGAGGTTGCCTTGAGACGCGGAGTTGACCGTTTCCACGCGGCCACTTATCATCGACAGAGGCTCGAGACACCACCCACGCCGCCGCGGAGACGGCCGACAACTGGAGGGACGGGCATGACCAGCTCGCTGCGCTCACGGATCGCCCGCGGGGGCGCCGGCGCGGTCGTCGCGGCCGGAATGGTGCTCGGCCTCGGGCTGTTGCCGGCGGCATCCCGCGCGCAGAGTCATGCGCGGACGCGTGGCCGCAGGGGGCCCGCGGAGTGGGTCGGATTCGCCGGGAACGCGCAGCACACGGCGGTGGCCCGGAAGCGGCCCCAGCCGTTCCGCCGGATCCGCTGGACGGCGAAGGTCGATCTGGCGCCCAACGGGGCGCCGATCCACTACGGCTCCCCGATGATCACCGCGGCGAACACGGTCCTGGTGCCGACCCGGGTGAGCGGCAAGGCGGGATTCCGGGTGGTCGCGTACTCCGGCGGGGACGGCGCCGTGCGCTGGTCGCTCAACACCAATTATCGGACGCCTCCATTCGCGAACGGCCTCTTCGCCTGGATCCCTCCGCTACCCGCCACCCTGACGGGCCGCACGACGCTGGCAGTCGCCGGTGCAGGCGGAACGGTGATCATCCGCCGGCACGCCAACGCGGCGACAGGCCCGATGCATCGCCTCGTGTTCTACGGCGCGGCGCAATGGCAGGCCCACAAGGCGGCCTACAAGAAGGCCGTGCACATCACCACGCCGCTGACGGCGGCGCCTGACGGGTCGCTGTACTTCGGGTTCACAGTGTCCGGCCCGACGCCGGCGCATCTGGCCAGCGGGATCGCCCGCATCGATGCGCACGGTCACGCGACCTGGATCACCGCGGCCGCTGCGGCCGGCAACCCGGCCATCAACGGCGTGGCCCTGAACTGCGCACCTGCCCTGTCGCCGTCGGGCAAGACGGTCTACATCACCGTCACCAACCCGACGCGCGGAATCCTCGTCGGGCTCGACGCCGCCACGCTCGAGCCCCGGTACCACGTCCTGCTGAAGGATCCGGTCAGCGGCCGGCCGGCGTTCGTCTCGACCAGCTCGTCCGCCTCACCGACGGTCGGGCCCGACGGCGACGTGTACTACGGCATACTCGAGAATCCGTTCCCGAGCCACGACGATCGCGGCTGGCTGCTGCACTACGACGCGACCCTGACCCAGACCAAGACGCCGGGATCCTTCGGCTGGGACAACACCGTCGCCGTGATGCCCGCCCGCGGGGTGCCCGACTACCACGGCACGTCGCCCTACCTGCTGGTCTCCAAGTACAACAACTACCTCGGCATCGGGCCGCACGGAGACGGGCGCAACCGGGTCGCCGTGCTCGACCCGCGGGCAAGCCAGAAGGATCCGTACATCAACACCCGGGTCATGAGGGCCGTCCAGACCGTCCTCTCACCCCTGCACGAGACCGGGACGCCCGCCGGAGCGCGCTACGAGTGGTGCATCAACTCCGCCGTCGTCGACCCCGCGGACCACTCGGTGATCGTCAACAGCGAGGACGGGATCCTGTACCGCTGGGACCTCGCCAGCAACACCCTCGTCGAGAAGATGCCCCTCAACGCCCCGCGCGCCGAGGCCTACACGCCCACGCTCATCGGCCCCGACGGCACCGTCTACGCCATCAACGACGCCACCCTGTACGCCGTCGGACGAGCGCACGATCGCAGCTGAGCTGACGCCGGAGAAGGTGCGCGAGGTGCTGCGCCTTTGCCTACAGCAGCTGGGGTGACGCCGGCGATCACACCCGGTTTCAGGCCAAGGTCGCCTTCGCGGCGATCGTCTGCCTCGGGACGCCGGCCCTCACCGCGCTCATGGTCCGAGCGGTTCGCACCCGCCGCATGGGGAAGCGTTGGAGCGCATCCACGCGGGGTGTGATGAACGCCGCAGCGGTCGTGTTCGCGCCGGTGCTCGAACACGCCTCGTGGCAACTCGTCGTCTGGGCGGCGTTTGCCGCACTCACGGTCGCCTATACGGTCGGAATGAGCGTGGTGTTCCTGATGCTCTCGCCCGAGGAGGACATCGCCCGCCGGCGGGAGGCCGGGCTGCTCGACTGATCGACGTGAGAACCAGCGACGGGCCGCGCGCCGGGGATCTCGCGCACGAGCGCCTCGGCGTTGCCGCCGGGGAAGAACGGGTCGCGGCGGCCGTGCAGCACCAGCGCCGGGATCGTGAGCTCGGGCAGCCGCTCGCGCCGGCGCGGCTTGCCGTCGAGGTTGGCGAACACGATGCCCAGAACGCGCCCGGGTGGTCGAGCGCGGCGACCGATCCACGGTGTCGACTATCCCATCGGGGTGAGGGGGAGTCGGCTCGGACATGGAATGCTCGTCGGCGCAAGGTCATTCCGCATTTGCACCTCGAGCCGCAACCTCGGCTCACTGAAATCAACGGAGGAACCACCATGGCCGACATCAACCTCGACGAGCTCGGGCCCGTCGACTACCTCGTGGTCAGCTTCCCGGCCGAGAAGGCCGACTTCTCGGGGGAGATGGCGACCGCGCTGAGGGAGCTGCTTGACCGCAAGACGATCCGCCTGCTCGACCTGGTGATCGTCACGAAGGCGAGCGACGGCACGGTCGAAGCTGCTGAGGTGCGGGACCTCGACGACAGCGCGGCCGGCCAGCTCCGCGCGCTGGAGAGCGACCTCGCCCTCTTGCTCGGGGCGGAAGACGCGGAGAATGTCGGCGCGTCCCTCGAGCCGGGCAGCGCTGCCGCGGTCATGGTCTGGGAGAACACGTGGGCAGCGCCGTTGGGATCGGCCGTGCGACGGTCGGGCGGCGAGCTCGTCACAAGCGGTCGCATCCCGACTCAGGCGCTCATTGCCGCCATCGAGGCCGATCGCAGGGAGGCCGCACAAGGCGCCTAGGCGGGCGCGCGCGGCCCGTCAGGGCGTCGCCCGGTCAAGTCCTGGACGGCTCGACCTCCGACGCGTCGCCGGCGCGCTCGGCGGGGGCTCCGACGACCGGCCCGACGCAGAAGTACTGCATGTGCTGCTCGGCGAGCCGGCTGTGGTACTCGCCGAACTCCGCCGTGGCGTCTTTTCCGCCGTACATGCGCGCGACGAACGGCCCGCCCGGGTGGTGGTCCTTCCACTCGGTGAAGTCGTAGACCTTGCCGCGGACGACCACCCAGCAGTCGTCGAACGTCGCGTGCTGTGCGAGCTCCTCGCGCGTGACGGGCCGGTCGCCGGCCCATGGCTTCGCCGGCTTCCAGAGGCTCGTGGCGACCTCCCTGCGGGCGGTTTTCAGCGCCTCATTCCGAGAGCGGAAGTGCCACGGCCCGAGCTTCCTGATCGGCAGCTTGTCGCCGATCGCGCGCGCGTCGAACGCGTAGATCCACGAGTCGTCGCTGCCCGCACGCTCCGTGTGATCGAAGACGGGGTAGTCCCGCTCGTTGACCGCAGCGAGGATCTTCCGGCGCTGAGGTGAGTCCTCCGGCTCGAGGTGCTTGAAGAGGAACTTCGACGCGAACTGGAAGCGCGTCGCGCGGTAGTAGCGCACGCGCTCGTAGTGCAACAGCGCGCGGTAGATGTCCGTGCCGTGGAGCTCGAAGCACTTGCCCAGTGCGGCGGCGTCCTCGAAGGCCTGCGCGGCACCCTGGCCGAAGGTCGGCAGCATCGGGTGAGCGGCGTCACCGACCAGGCCCACGCGACCCTCCGTCCAGTTCTCGAGCGCGTCCCGGTCGTAGAGCCCCCACTTCGTCGGGTTCTCCATCAGGCTCGTGAGTGCGACGACGTCGTCGTGACGGGGGTCGCCCTCGAACGCCTTGCTCATGTTGCCGACCATCTCATCGCGGTCGGCGGGGAACCAGTCGCTCTCTCGGCGCTCGAACTCCTCGGCGTTGGGCTCGTAGTAGCCGAGCCACACGTTGAGCAGCTCGCCGCCGCGGACCCAGTACGTGAGATGCTGCGCCGTTGGGGTCTCGCGGGTGTCCATCGACATCGTTTCGATGGGGTTGAAGTCGAGTGGGCTGCCGTCGGGCTTGCGCGCCGCGGCGACCTTGTCCCTCGGGACCAGACCGCGGTAGACGACGACCTCGGTCCAGCGCTTGGCCGACACGCCCGGCCAGACCGCATCCAGCACCTGGGAGTCGACGCCGTCGGCACCGATCAGCAGGTCTCCGGTCTCCGTCGTGCCGTCGGAGAACGTCACGGTCACGGACTCCTCGTCCTGGCTGACGGCCTCCAGGCGCTTGGCCATGTGCACCTGGATCGGGCTGTTGGCGCCCGTCTCCGGCGCAAACTCGAGGACCCGCTGGTGGAGGCACATCAGCAGGTCGAGGCGGTGCATGTGGTGGAAGCCGGCGTTATCGTTGGCGGACGTGTTGTGGTCGAGCGGCTTCCGCGTGATGGAGCCGTCCGGCCAGACCATCCGCGTCTCGGTGAGGATCGCCGCCCTGCCGCCGTCGACCGCCCCGGCCGGGCCCTTGGGGTCCCCGCCGTCGAGGTCGACGCCCAGCGACCGCGCCAGCCGTGCGCCGTTCGGGGGGATGTTCAGCCCCGCTCCCGCGGTGCTCGGCGTCCGCGTCTGCTCGAAGACGTCGATCGTCGTGAACACGCCCGACTCCCGCAGCGCCAGAGCGGTCATCAGCCCGGCCATGCCTCCACCTGCGATAAGTGCCCGCATGAAGTCCCTCCAGTTGCTCTCAATCGGTGGGCGACGAAGGGGCCGACCGAGGGCCGGCCCCTTCGAAACGTCACTCTGGCAGCGCCTCGTAGTCGAGAGATTCGTCCAGCGGCGCGACGCCGTGGTGAGCCGCCGCGTACGCGGCAGCGTTGGCGACGTTCTGCGGACGCAGTATGCGGCAAATGCCGAACCAGACGGCCGCAAGTACCACGCATCCCAGCGCCCAGTACAACGCCAGCCAGTTCAGGTTGGTGGTGTTGTGCGGCGCCGGCTTGAGGGCGCCGTAGAAGCCCAGCACCGGCGTGGCGATCGCCACCAGCACTATGAGGTACTGCCACCACGCTGCCTTGTCGCGAACGAGCAACCAGATCGCCGCGACGGACAGGAACAGATACACAACCTCGACGGCGAACGATCCCGCCGTGGCCGCGACGAGAAACGCCGCAAACTCGCGAGAGGGCGCCGCTTGCTGGGCGACGAAGCGATCCAGGGTGTGGCTGTACAGGCCGATCAGCATCAGCCCGAGGCCGCCGATCGCCACCACGAGGTTCCCGACCCAGGGGGTGTTGTGCCGCGATGTCCTGGCGAAGAACGACGGCAGCAGGCCGTCACGGCCGAGCGCGAAGTAGCCGCGGCCGATCGTGACGCAGATGGCCAGCGCGAGCGCCGTTGCGTCGAGGATCACGATCAGGTCGATGATGGTGGCGAACCAGGAGCCGATGTACTGCGTCGCGACCTGATCCAGAGCCGCCGGGTTGAATGCCCAGCCGCCCTTGTCCACGACCGCCTTGCCCAGGCCGATCGAGATCGCATAGGCCATCAGCACGAAGAACACGGCCGACGCGCCGACCGTGCCCAGTAGGGCGCGGGGGATCGAGCGATGGGGGTCGTGACTCTCCTCGCCGATCGAGGCCGCCGCCTCGAAGCCGACGAACAGCAGGATGCCGAGCATGACGCCGTTGAACACGACGTGCAGCGAGGTCGTGCTGGGGTTGAAGCCCGAGAGGGTATTCCCGTTCGCCCCGCCCTTGGCGATGATCGTGACGGCCAGGATGAGCATCGGTGTGAATGAGAGGGCCGCGAACGTCAGCATGGCGCCGATCGCGATCCGCACCCCGACGTAGTTGAGGATCAGCACCAGCGCCAGGAACAGCAACAGGAAGAGCCACCAGGCGGGCACGGTCGAGGTTGAGATGTGCTCCTGCCAGAAGCTCTGCGTGAGGATGCCGAGGCCGAGATAGATCCCGCCACCGCCGAGGAAGAGGGTGCCGGTGAAGAAGATGCCCGCGGCGAAGATGCCGACGGCCGGGTGCGCGCCCCGGGTCAGGTACTCATAGACCGCGCCCGCCCCCTGATACTTCTTGGCGAACAGCGAGATCGAATAGGCGATGGCGAGGACGCCGAGCCCCGCGATCAGCACCGCCAGCGGCGTGTTCCAGCCGGCGCCGTTGACCGGATTCGACACGAAGCTGAGCACGATCGCCGTCGAGAACATCGGACCGATCGCCAGCGCCTGTGCGACCGCGGCCGGCGTCCCCAGCCGGCGATGACCGAGCCCGCCTCCCTTCGCCGGCGGTGACGGAGCCTCAGACATGACGCCCTCCTTGTAGCCATCCAGGACATGGATACATTCGCAGGTTGAAATTCAACGGTCAAGAGTCTCTGATCTCCGAGAATCACGGCCGTCTGCCCATCCGCAGCGTTCTCGACCGGGTCTACGACGCGCTTCTCCAGCGGGGGTGCGGGACACTCCCATCTCCTCGCCCAGCACGCCTTGTCGCAGGCGGGTGCGATGCGGGATGTCGCTCTTCGCGAGGCGCTGCGCCGGCTGGCCGTCGAGGGGTTCGTCGAGCTTTCCACCAACCAGGCCGCGACCGTCTCGCAGCTCGACCTCGGCGACATGCGCCACGCCTGGACGGCCCGGCTGACACTCGAGCCTGCCGCCTCAGCGCCACCACGCGGGTGGACTTCGTCCGATCCAGAACCTCGCCGACGACGCCTGCACTCCGGGCGCAAACGAGGTAGCCTGGACGATGGGTCGAGTACCTCGGCGAGCGCCCCGAGCCGGCCGTTGACCGTGTCCAGTGACGACCTGAATCCGTCCCCAAAGACCGCTCCTCGTGACCCCGAGGAGGTCGAGGCGCGGGCCGCGGGGCGGCCGCCGGAGATCTCGCCGGCTACGACCCTCGGCCCCGTCCACCTGACGGTGGCGGATCTCGATCGCTCGGTGGGGTACTACGACGCGGCGGTGGGCCTGGAGACGCTCGAACGAGCGGACGGCCGTGCGACGCTCGGGGTCGCCGCCGGCCGGCTGCTGGTGCTCATCGAGGAGCCGGGTGCGCGCCCGGCGGCCGGATACACCGGCCTCTACCACTTCGCCCTGTTGGTGCCGGAACGGGTCGATCTCGCGCGCTGGCTCGCGCATGCCGCTCGTGACCGCGTGGCGCTCACGGGCCTTTCCGACCATTTCGTGAGCGAGGCCATCTACCTCACCGACCCCGACGGGCATGGGATCGAGATCTACCAGGACCGGCCACGTGAGGCCTGGGAAGGGCTCGTCGCCAGCCGTATGACGACTCTGCCGCTCGACGTCGATGCGCTCTTCGGCGAGCTGGCCGACCCTGCGTCGGAGCCGTTCGAAGGGCTGCCGGCGGGGACGGTGATGGGCCACGTGCACCTCAAGGTGGCGCAGATCGCGGACACCATCGGCTTCTATCGCGACGTCCTCGGCTTTGGCGTGATGGCCCAGCTTGGCCGTCAGGCGGCGTTCCTGAGCGCGGGCGGCTACCACCATCACATCGGCGCGAACACCTGGGAAAGTCAGGGGGCGCCGCCGGCACCCGAGGGCTTCGCGGCTCTGCGCCACGGGACCATCGTCCTGCCGACCGCCGACGAGCGCGAGCGGCTGCTCGGCCGAGCCGCGGCCGCCGGGGCGGGCGCGGAGGAGACGGCCGAAGGGCCGTTGCTGACCGATCCGTCCGGGAACAAGCTGCTCGTCGCCGTCGCGTAGGGCCGCCCGAGCTGCGGCGGCACGACGACGACCGGGACCGGCGTTGCCTGCGGCAGCTCGGTCGCGAGCCGGCTGCGGAGCGGCGGCCGGGGTTGACGGCCGTTCGGCTTGGAGCCGACGACGACCAGCTCGGCCCGTTCCTCGCCCGCGATCCGGCCGATGTGCTCCGACGGGTCGCCGATCGCGACGCGGCGGTCGGCGAGCGCGACGCCATGCTCCGCCAGCACCCGATCGACCAGGCGCATCCCGCCCGCGCGGGCCTCGCGCCTGGCGGCCGGTCCGAGCGGTACGTCCTCGACCACGTGCACCGCGACGAGCCGCATGTCGAGGCGCTCGCATAACCGGGCCGCGGCGCGAAGCGCCTCCGCCGCCCCCGTGGTCTCGTTGACCGCGCACACGATCGTTCCGGTGCTCATGGCTGCCCTTTCGTTCGATGTCACGATGATGCTCGCCGTACAGGGCGCCGGCGGCCATCCGGGCAGGAGTGCATCTGCGGGCGGTCGCCGCCCCAATTGGGGGCGGCACCCCATCGCCCGGCCGGCCGGAGCGCGCAACACTGGGAAGGTGTCATCCCGCGAGAGTGAAGGAGGTGTGATGGGCGGAACCATCGTCTGCGGTGTCACCGGGACGGCGGCCGCGCGCGACGCGTCCGAGCTGGCGGCCGCCCTCGCCGCGCGGCTCGGGCTTCGGCTCGTGCTCGTGCACGTCTCCCCCGATGGGACGCCGCGCCCCGCCGGAGCGGCCGGGCCCGACGAGGTGCGAGTGATCCAGGGCATCCCGGCCCAGGCGCTTGCAGAGGTCGCCGACGAGGAGGGGGCCGACCTGATCGTGCTCGGATCACGCGCCGCGGGGCTCGGCCGACGCCTGCTGCGGTCGGGAGTGGCGCGCGAGCTGGAGGCTGCCACGCACGTCCCGGTGCTCGTCGCACCGCCGTCGACCCGCGCGCGCAGCGGCCATCGGCTGGCCCTGGCCGCGGCGGGCGGCGGGCGCTAGAACTCGGGGACGCGACCGCCAATGCGCTTCTCACGGCTCCCGCTGCTGTGGCGGGTCTTCGGCATCAACGCGACCCTGCTCGCGCTGGCCACCGTGCTCCTCGCGCTGACGCCGGTGACGATCCATGCGTCAATTGCGTTCGTCGAGGTGCTGGATCTGGCCGTCGGCCTGCTCGTGATGCTGGCCGCCAACCTGCTGCTTCTGCGCCACACCCTTCGACCCATCCACCGGCTGGTGGAGCGGATGCGCACCGTCGACCTCCTGCGGCCGGGCCAGCGACTGCCCGAGGACGGCGGCGTCGAGGCGATGGCGCTCGTGGGAGCCTTCAACCAGATGCTGGAGCGGCTCGAATCCGAACGCCGCGACACTGGCCGGCGGGCGCTGGAGGCGCAGGAGGCGGAGCGGCTGCGGATCGCCCGCGGCCTGCATGACGAGGTAGGCCAGGTGCTCACGGGTGTGCTCCTCCAGCTCGACTCGCTTGCACATGGGGGCGCTGATCGGGAGGCGGACATCGCGGAGACGAAGCAGGCGGTGCGTGGGGCGCTCGATGAAGTGCGGCGGATCGCCCGCGAGCTGCGCCCCGAGATGCTCGAGCAGCTCGGCCTCGTGAGCGCGCTCACCGAGCTCTCACGGCGGTTCGCCGACCAGAGCGGCGTCAGCGTGCGGCCATCGTTCGCGGACGGGCTTCCGCGGCTCTCGGACGCGTCCGAGCTGGCCGTGTACCGCGTCGCCCAGGAGAGCCTGACGAACGTCGCCCGGCATGCGGACGCCTCGGACGTGGAGGTGTCGCTGCAGCCGGGAGTGGGAAGCGTGGTCCTGCGGGTGTCCGACAACGGACGGGGGATCGCGGAGAATGCGGACGTGAACGGCCACGGGGGTCTGCGCGGGATGCGGGAGCGTGCCCTCCTGGTGGGGGGTGCCCTCGCGGTCAAGCCCGGCCGCGGCGGGGGCACCGAGGTGCGCCTCGAAGTCCCGGCGGGGACAGCCTGATGCCGATCCCGCTCGTCACACGCATCCTCGTCGCCGACGACCACCCGATCGTGCGTTCCGGCCTGCGCAAGGTGCTCGACGCCAAGCCGGACATGGAGGTGGTGGCCGAGGCGGAGGACGGGGCCGAGGCGGTGCAACTGGCGCTGGCCGAGGACGTCCACGTGGCGATTCTGGATGTCTCGATGCCGAGGATGACCGGGATCCAGGCTGCCGAGGAGCTGCACAAGCGCAAGCCCGAGCTCAAGCTGCTGATGCTGTCGATGTACGACAGCGAGCAGTTTCTGTTCGAGTCGCTGCGGGCGGGTGCGTCCGGCTACGTGCTCAAGTCCGACGCCGACCAGGACATCGTCGAGGCGGTGCGCCAGACGATGCGCGGCCAGTCGTTCCTCTACCCGTCGGCGATCTCGACGCTCGTGCGCGACTACGTGGATCGGGGCCGGCCGGACAACGAGCAGCTGGACATCCTCACTCCGCGCGAGCTGCAGGTGCTGAAGCTGATCGCCGAGGCCCACACCTCGAAGGAGATCGCACAGGAGCTCGTGATCAGCGTGAAGACGGTGGAGCGCCACCGCCAGAACATCCTGGACAAGCTGGGGATGAGCGACCGGGTCGAGCTGACGCGCTACGCCATCCGCCGCGGGCTCATCCAGGCCTGACGACGCGCGCCGGGCTGGGGCCTTCCCGGGTCGGTGATGGGGTGTTCGGCCGATACCGCGGCGCCCGTGCATGCCCGATGCTTCGGGTAGGCAACACGAGGAGGAGCTCATGAGCACGCTGATCCAGCGCACGCCGGAGCGCGACGTCGATCCGATCGCGCTCGCAGGGAGCCACGGGTACCGGGTGGACGATCCGGACGGGCGCGTCGGCACGGTCGAGGGCGTCGTCGCCGGCGCGTGGAGCGACCGGCCGGATGCGATCGAGGTGCGCGTCGGCCTGTTCCGGCCCGCCGTCCTCGTCGTCGGGGTGTCCGAGATCGCCGCGGTCGATCCGGCTCGTCGCCGAGTAGTCCTCGGCACGGCCGTCGATCTCGCCGACGCTTACCTCCCGTGATCGGGCTCGCGGCCCTCGTGGCCGCGCAGCGTCCCCGCCCGTGCCCGCAGTCCGGGGTCTCGCCGCGCGGCTGCCAGGCTGGCGACGGTCGCCGCGGCCAGCACCGCGGCGATCACGGCCAGCGAGAGCCCCGTCGAGATCTCCGGAACGCCCGGCCGGTGCTCATGGGCGAAGTGCAGCACGAGCTTCACGCCGATGAAGACGAGCACGGCCGCCAGCCCGGTCGACAGGTAGACGAGCCGGTCGAGCAGTCCCGAGACGAGGAAGTACAGCGCTCGCAGACCGAGGAGCGCGAAGGCGTTCGCCGCGAACACGATGTAGGCCTCGCGGGTCACGCCGAAGACCGCCGGGATGGAGTCGAGCGCGAACAGGACGTCCGAGCCGCCGATGGCGATCAGCACGAGCACGAGCGGCGTCAGGACGCGCCGCCCGGCCTCACGCGTGACGAGCCGGCCGCCGTCATAGCGGTCGGTGAGCGGCAGCGTGCGGCGGGCCGCGACCACGAGCAGGTTGTCGTCGACGGACGGGTCCTCGTCGCGGTGGCGGAAGAGCTGGGCTCCGGTGACGATGAGCAGGATGCCGAACACGAGCAGCATCACGGAGAACGCGTCGAGGAGCGCGGCGCCGAGTGCGATGAAGACCGCGCGCAAGACGAGTGCGGCCGCGATGCCCATGGTGAGCACGCGCTGCTGGTGCTCCGCGGGTACGGCGAACGTGCCCATGATGATCACGAAGACGAACAGGTTGTCGACCGAGAGGCTCTTCTCGACCACGTACCCGGCGAAATACTGCGCTCCGAAGTCCCACCCCGCCGCGATTCCGAACACCACTCCGAAGGCGACGGCGACCGCGATGTAGAAGACCGACCAGGCGACGGCTTCGCCGAAGCCGACCGCGTGCGGCCGGCGGGCGGAGTAGCCGATGTCGACGGCGAACAGCCCGCCGACCACGGCGAGCGTCCCTGCCCATCCGGCGGCCGAGACGTCGAGCATCACGGGATCCTCTCGTCTCCTGGTGCGGCAGGCAACACAGAGGGGGTGAGATGACGATGCAGGTTCCCCGCGCGCTGGTCGTGATCGTGATCGCCCTGCTGGTGCTGATGCTGGTCGCGACGCTGGTGGTCGACCCGGCGCAGGGCTAGACGCGATGCGGGGCGGTGGATGTCAGGCATCACCGCTCGCGGAACGCAGCCGTCCGACCAACCGCCGGCCCACCTCGATCACCGCGCCCGCGACGAGCGCCAGCGCGAGCGCCACTCCGATGCCGATGACGGGCTCGTCCTCGAAGGCGGTGCCGCCGAAGTACCCGATGGCGGTCCCGTAGAGGGCCCAGATCACAGCGGCGGCGATGTCGAACGCCACGAACCGGCGCCAGGGCATCTCCAGGAGGCCGGCGGCGAGCATCGTCACCGTGCGCCCTCCGGGGATGAAGCGCGCGCCGATGATGATCGTTCCGCCGCGCCGGTCGAGCTGGTGCTCGGCCCATTCCAGCCGCTCACGCCGGCGCGGCGTCGCCTCGAGCCACCGGCGCATGCGTGTGTCCAGCAGCCGCCCGCAGAAGAACGCGACGTTGTCACCGAGCAGCGCGCCCGCCGCCGCCGCCCCGGCGACCAGGAAGACGTCCAGCCGGCCCGACGCGGAGAGCGCCGCGGCCGCCACCAGCAGGGACTCGGACGGGACGATCGGCACCAGGACGTCGAGCGCGGCCAGTGCGAATACGAGCCCGTATGTCCACGCCGAGCCCGATGCCAGGTCGACGAGCGACTCGAACATCCGTCAGGCCGGGCGGCCCGTGCCGACCACCGTCGGCTCAGGCCCCGGCGCCGCACGCCGGCGGCGCGGACCCGCGTCGAGCGCCCGTCCCAGGTCGGCCGCCGAGATGATGCCGACCAGGCGTCCCTCGTCGACGACGACGCCACGGTTGGCGCTCGACTCCGAGAGCTCGACCAGGGCGTCGACGGCGGCCGCCTCCGGATGCAGGGTCGGCACCTCGTCGGCCGGGATCATGCAGCTGCGCACGCTGCGGACGTCCCAGTCGTCGCGCGGCACGGATGAGACGCACCGAAACGCGAGCAGGCCGACGAAGCGGCCGTCGTCCATCACCGGATAGGTGGTGTGGCGGCGCTGCCAGGCCACGTCGTCGATGAACTCGCCCAGGCTGTGGTCGGACGGGACGGTGATCGGATCGGGGGTCATCACGTCGCGGACGCGGAGTCCGGCGAGCGCCTGACGGGCGGCGACGTAGCGCTGCTCGGCTGTCGCCGCGCCGAGGAGGAACCAGCCGATGAACGCCAGCCAGGCGCCGCCGAACGCGCCCTGGAACGTGAAGAGGGCGATGCCGCCGGCGATCAGCAGGTAGCCGAACCCGCGCCCGATCGACGCGGCCACGTTGGTGGCCCAGGCGAAATCCGCCCTGGCTCCCCAGAGCAGCGCGCGCAGCACGC
This sequence comes from Gaiellales bacterium, assembly GCA_036273515.1. Taxonomy (GTDB): domain Bacteria; phylum Actinomycetota; class Thermoleophilia; order Gaiellales; family JAICJC01; genus JAICJC01. The sequence goes on along the minus strand of DASUHM010000012.1, from coordinate 8,149 downwards.
GGCCGCCGTCGAGCGGCAGCGCCGGCAGGAGGTTGAAGACGAGCAGGATCAGGTTGACGTAGCCGATCCACGCGAGCACGCCGTCCACGCTGCCGGGCAGCGCGATCGCCCAGGCGAGCAGCGAGCACGCTACGCCGATCACGAGCGAGACGAGCGGTCCCGCGAGCGCGATCCGAAGCTCCGCTCCGGCGCTCGGAAACTGGCCCTTGAACCGCGCGACGCCGCCGAAGAGCCAGAGCGTGATGCCGTCGAGCTCCATCCCCTCGCGGCGCGCGGTGACGGCGTGGCCGAGCTCGTGGCCGAGGAGCGAGGCGAAGAAGAGAACGGCGGCGATCGCCGCCATGACGATGTAGGCGGCCTGGGATCGGCCCGGGTCCCGATCCGGGAACACGCCCGCCGCGAGCGACCACGTGATCAGCGCGAAGACGACGAGCCAGCTCCAGTTGACCCCGACCTCCACACCCGCGATCCGGCCCAGCCGGAAGCTCGATTCCACGATCCCCCCTCTCCTCGCCGCTGGTGCCCGCCGGCCGCGGGGGCGAAACCGTGCGGGCGGTGCCGGGAACACCATCAGGAGGTCTCCCGGCCGGGGCGCGCCTTCGCCGCGCGCCCCGGCCCCTCCTGCTACAGCGAGCGGCTCCGGCCTGGGCTCGTGGGGTTGGTGGGACTGGTGTCCGCTCGCTGTACCCGGATGATCGGCTGCGCGACCGGCCGGCGCCATGGGCCGCCGGCCGTATCCGGTGCCCGTCCTTCACCCATCCCGCACGATGGCGTGTGGCCGGGCCAGGGTACAGTTCACCTGTCGAGTGGAAGAGGCGCGACGTGCCGGACGACCCGATCATGCGCTGGGAGTGGGAAGGCGGAGCGCCGGGTGCCATCGTGACGCCTCGCCCGGAAGGCGAAGTTCCGACCGGACGAGCCGAGCGCCGAGGCCATGGTGGCGTGTTCGCCCGGCCGCGCAGCCCGCAGCAGCCCGAGCGCATCGGCGCGGACCGGGGATCGCGCGGTCGGCGTCGGGCGGACCCGCCAAACGGGGTCTGACCCCGATTGGCGGGTCCAGACACGCTCAGACGGGCGCGGGCTCGACGTCGAAGGTGAACATCATCCCGCTCTCGTGGTGCGAGCGGAAGCTGCCTCCGATCGGGATCGGCGCCTGGGTCTCGTGGGTGCCGTCGTCGCGGTTGTCGAGCCGCAGTCCATGCCAGTGGACGGTCGTCTCGAGGTCGCCGTCGTTCTGGACCAGCACCTCCAGCTCCGATCCCTCGCGCGCGGATGATCGGCCCGGGGACGGAGCCGTTGTACGCGATCATCCGCACGGTGTCGTCGAGGAGCCGTTTCCTGACCGGCGCGATCCGAAGCTCGAGCCCGTGTTCGTCCGCCCTGATGGTGCGGGGTTCGGTCGCCTCAGGCAGCCCGGCGGTCTCCCGGGAGAACGTGTCCTCACCGGTTGCGCCTCATTTGTCCCTCCCCGACGCCGGCCGGCTCCGGCGCGGCGCCGTCTGGTTCGATGTCGGCGGCCTCGGCCGCCCCTTGCGTGTGTGCGGCAATCTGCGCCGCGATGAACGCGGCGTCGTCCCCGACGAAGCCGAGCAATGCTGACCCGCGGGTGTGCTGCCACGAGAGGCCGACGAAGTAGAGGCCGTGCACCCCCGTGACGCCGCGGCGGTGCCGGATCCGGCCGTCCTCCTCGTGGACGGGCAGCTGGATCCAGGAGTGGTCGGGCGCATAGCCAGTGGCCCAGATGACGGCGTCGACCGCCAGCTCGCCGCCGTCGGCGAAGGCCGCCGTGCGGCCTTGCGCGCGCACCAGCCGGGGGTGCACGCGAACGCCCAGGCGCCGGATCCGGCGCGGGCTCGAGCCGATCAGCGTGTCGCGCCCGCTCGCCCTGCGACCGACCCGCGAGTCGACGGTCTTCCGGAGCAAGCCGAGCTTCGTGAGCCACCAGAACAGGTCACGGCCCAAAAGGCGCTGGGGAAGCGGCGTCTGCCGCGATCCGATCGCGAGGTGCACCTCGTGCGTCCGCGCGAGCTCCGCGGCGATCTGGAAGCCCGTGTTCCCACCGCCGGCGACGAGCACACGGCTCTGAGGGACGTCACCCGGCCGGCGGTAGCCCGCGCTGTGCGCCTGGAACACATCCGGCCCGAGCTCGCCCGCCAGGGCCGGGACCCGGGGCCGCTGAAACGGCCCGGTGGCGACGACCACCTGATCGGCCAGGATCGTCCTGTCGCCGGCCTCGAGCACGAACGTGCTGCCGTCATGGGTCAGCTTCCGGACCGGGCTCGAGAGCTCGACCGGCAGGCCGAAGTGGTCGGCGTGGCGCTCGAGGTACTCGATCACCTCGTCGCGGGCCGGGTACCCGTCCGGATCTCCGGGGAAGTCGAGTCCGGGCAGGGCGTCGTAGCGGCGCGGCGTGAAGAGGACGAGCGAGTCCCACCGCTCCCTCCACGCAGCGCCGATGTGGTCGGCCGCCTCGAGGATCACGAAGCGCCGCCCCTGCTCTGCGAGCAGGCGGCCGATCGCGAGGCCGGCCTGGCCGGCCCCGACGATCGCCACCTCGTACCGGATGGTGTCCGCGGCACTCACGAGTGCACCGGCTCCGGCGCCGGCGGGGCGACGTGCCGCCCGCCCTCGGCCGGGTCGTCGCCGCCCTGGTCGAGCCGGAACGGCGGGTATGTGTCGGTCAAAAGCGCTGCGTACGCCACGACCCGGAAGACCCAGCGGTTCATGCCGAGCACGAAGTCGTAGATCGGCCGTGGGTAGCTCCCGGTGATCAGCAGCGCGAAGCCGGCGATCACCGCGAGCAGCGAGATCAGGCCGCCGCCGCTCCAGCCCCAGCCGTTGTGGGCCCAGGCCGTCCAGGCGCCACCTGCGAACACGGCCACGACCAGGTAGTGAGGCAGGGCCAGCAGCCACCACTTCACGAGCGCGAGGCCACGTGAGAGCGACCGGGGGTACTCCACCTCGACCCTGGCCGGATAGTCCGGCACGTCGGCCAGCGTGAACGGCGGGTAGCGGTCCGTGCCGAGGGCGCCGTACGAGTAGTAGGCGACCCGCCAGGTCCAGCGCAAGACCCCGACGTTGAAGTCGAAGACACCGCGCGGGTAGCGCCCGGTCGCGAGGATGGAGACCAGCGCGACCAGGCTCAGGACGGCGAACGCGGTCCAGAGCAGCGCGAGCACGAGCATGTGCGGCAGCACGAGCAGCCACTTGACGAGCCAGAGTCCGCGGTTGAGTCGCGGTTCGAGTCTGCCCTCCAGCCGGAGCGGGAAGGCCGACGAAGAGTCGATGGTCGTCATTGGGAAGTTCCCTCCTTTTGCGTTCCTGATCCGCCGGCGGGGGCGGACGTACGAGTCACCATGGTTGCGGGCCGGCGCGAGCCGCCACATGGGGTCCTCACCCCATTTCGTGCGGCCGCCGACGGCAGGCGGCCTTGGCCGAGGCCGCTCGCGCGACGGGAAGGCCCGCGCCGGCGACGCCGCGAGAGCCGCTCGTGACCGCCCATCGCCGGCGTGGCCCGAGGATGACCAGCTGGGCGTCGCGGGCGCGGGCGAACTCGGCGATCCTCCGGGCCGGCCGGCCCTCGAGGATCTCGGTCTGTGCCTCGACGCCGGCTGCCTTCGCCTCCGCCGCCGCCGTGGCGAGCGCCTCGCGGCCTCTGCGCAGGGACCGCTCCAAGCGGCGCTCGTAAGACGGCCTGCCCCAGACGCTCGACGGTGCGCGGCGGACATGAACGAGCACGACCGGCGCACCCAGCTCGCGCGCCGCCGCGATCGCCTCGGCGGTCGCTGCCCTGCCGGCCGCCGACCCGTCGACGGCGGCGATGACCGGTCGCAACGCCGGTCCGTCGGCCTTCGGTGCCGCGGCCGGACGCCGCTGCATGCGAACGCGCATGGCGGGCGGCCGACGCGGCTGGATCACGATGCTCATCGAACCCTCCCGTGTCGTTGTCTCCGATCAGGAGCCTCGTCGCGACGGGTCGCCCGTGCCATCGGCGCGGCGCTCCATTCGGCGGCGGGGAGGACCGCATGTGTCGCGCGATGGGCAGAGAGGGCCGGTCGCAGAGGCCGATGCGTCGGCCGCCGTCGCCGGGAGGTGCTGTCAGCCGCCCACGTCGTCGCCCGTCGCGGTCGGGACAACGAGCACGGGCCGATCCGCCCGATGGATGAGCGCGCTCGAGACCGAGCCGAGCAGCGCGCCGGTGACCGCACCGAGCCCCCGTGATCCGACGACGATCATGGGCGCGTTGCGGGCCTGCGCGAGCTCGACGACCCGGTCACGCGCGTTGCCCTCGAGGATCTCGGCGTCAGCTTCGCATCCTTCCTGGCTGACAAGCGTCTGCGCGCGGTCGATGGCGGCTCGCGCGTATGCCATCTGCTCGGTCAGCTTCTCCTGGTAGTCCGGCTCCCCCAGCAGGCCGATCGAGGGCCGCACGTAGACGAGGACCGCCCTCGTCCCGAACATCCGTGCCATCCTCGCGCCGACGATCACCGCCCGCTCGGCCGACTCGGAGCCGTCTGTGGCGATGATCACAGGTTCGGCGGCGCATCCGTCCGGTGCCATGGAGGTGATGGTAACCGGCAACGAGCTCCGGCGAGAAGTCCTGGCTATGCCATGGCCCGGACGACCATCACCGGGCACGTGGACCGGCCCGCGACCGATGTGGAGACGCTGCCGAGCACCGACGCTGCCAGAGCCCCGCGCCCGCGGGATCCGATGACGATCAGGTCCGCCCGGTGCGCGTCCGCCGCCGCGATGATCGCGCCGGCCGGTTCGCCGCGCAGGTAGATCCACTCCGGCCTCGTACCGAGACCCGCATCGTCGACGGGGTGCTGATCGGCGGACGACGTGGGGTCATCGACCGTCTTGACGGTCACGACCAGAAGTTGGCTTGCGAGGCGCTCGGAGACGTCCGCGGCTTTTCGAAGCGCAGCGCGTGCGCCGTCGCTGTCGTCGACGGCGCAGATGATCGGCCCGTCTCCGATGGGTGATGCCGACTCCGGCACGATCAGCGTCGGGCACGGCCCGCGAGCGGCGAGGGACCGAGACACGCTGCCGAGAAGGAGTGAGCCGACCGATCCCCGTCCGCGTGACCCAACGACGACGAGTTCGGCCAGCGCATCCTCCGCGGTCGCTCCGACGACCTCTGCCGCGCCTCCGATCCGCACCGCCCGTGCGATCTCGGGGCCGCCACCGAGCTCCTTGACGATCTCTTCGAGCAGGGTGACGCCCACCTGCTGCATCTGATCGACCGTGATGAAGCTCGCCGGCTCGGCCACGCCGAGCTCACGCGACGCGCGCGGGAGCGGCACGGCATACACCAGAACCAGGTCAGCGCCGAGCCGTCCCGACAGCCCTCTCGCGACCGCCGCCGCGGTCCGTGCGCCGGGAGAGTGGTCGACCCCGCAGACGATGGTTGCGGGCGACGAGCTCATGCTTCCTCGGTCTTCTCCGGCCGTACGACGAGAACCGAGCAGTGTGCCTGGTGGGCGACTCGCTCGCTGACGCTTCCGAGGGCCTCGAACGCCCGCAGGCCGCGACTCCCGACGACGATGAGGTCGGCTTCCCCGGACGCGTCCACCAATGCGCCGACAGGGTGGCCGGAGACCCAGTGGAGCTCGTCGATCTCTCTCAGCATCGGCCGGTCGACCCGTGGGCCGCCCTGGGCGGCGATCGTCCGGACCGTCGCGCCGAACCGATCGCCCAGCTCGGCGGCGATGACCGCTGAGACCAGCGCCTCGCGCGATCCGTCCATGCCGACCACGATCGAGCCGGGCGACCAGGCCGTGTCGTCCAAGCCGCGCGCCACGAGCACCGAACAGGGGGCCTGTTGCAGCATGGCTGTCGCGACGCTCCCGAGGAGCATTCCCGCGATGTGACCGCCCCCGTGGGTTCCGACCGCAATGAGCGTCGCCGACTCACGATCGAGCGCCCCGAGGAGCGCCCGCACGGGTCGGCCCTCGATGACGTGGGCCTCGGCGAGCGGAACGTCGCGGATCTGCTCCCAGGCCGCAGCCCGGGTCGCGCTCGCGCGCCCCCGGTACTCGGCGGTCAGGCGGCCCGCGGCTGCACCGGATCGTCCGCTCAGATCGCTTTCGCAGACCGTCACCGCCAGGATCCGTGCGCCATCGGACCGTAGCCGCGTCGCCTGGCGAAGCGCCTCGAAGCCCGCCGGCGAGCCATCCACGCCGCACACGATCCGTTCAAAGATCATCGTCCTCGGCCCCGTCGAGTGCCGCGATCGTATCTCGGACCGCGACGGAGAGGGCATCCGTGCGGTGAGGATCGTGCAGGGGGCCGCCTGCGGCCGTGAGGAGCTGGTTGGCGAGCGCGACGCCCCGAGGGTTCACAGGACGGGAGAGGTCGCCCAGCTCGCGGGCGAGATGGCGCAGCTCGTGTCGGTGCGCGCGGATCCGGCGACGATTCGGGTACAGCCGGTTCCAGAAGGCGACGTCGGACGCGTCGGCGATCACGCGAATGGAGGTCGCAAGGCTCGCGCGGGTGCGCGGGTCAGTCAGCTCCCGCATGCGTCGCAGGACGATGTCGTCGGTCGGCTGTCCGACGGCGTGGGCGAGGATCCACGCGTCGGCGCGGTCGCGGAGGAGCTCGATCCGAATCGACTCGATCGTCGCTCGGACGAGCGCGCACAACGATGCCGACACCGCGACCGCCACCAGGGCCGGTCGCGAGACGACGCCGAACGTGACTGCAATCGCGGTGGCGGGGACAGGAACCAGGTACGGGAGCGCCGGGCGAAGGATCTCCCGACCTCCACCCAGCCGTGGCGTTGCCGTGTCATGCATACGTTGAAGACTCGACGCTCGGAGCGAGCCGCACCATGGGTGCGAGCCTCTATCCGGCGCCGCGGCAGCCCCCATAGCGCGTCAACCGTCGCCCGGGTTGCGCGGGCGCCTGCTACCGGCCTCATCGGCACCGCTCGACGCCTGGGACCGCAGCGCCAGGCCCACGACCAGGACGCTGATGACAACCACGATCAGTCCGGCGATCGCAACGCCGAGGCCCGTGACGAACGCCAGATGGACCACGCCTCCAGCCATCACGTTACGAAGGGCGGCGGCCGACCACCGCGTCGCCGCGGGCGATCTCCTCGCGGACCTGCGCGACGGCGTTCTCGGCCAGCGCCTCGACGACGTCGGAGCGGTCGAGCACCCGTGCTCTCATCGACGCGTCGGAATGACGCAGGACCGCCCGGTCCTGGAGGACGTCCGCGATCCGCCGTCCCCGCTGCGCCTCGGTCACGAGGTACCGCGCCAGCCAATCCTCGGTGGCGTCCGAATGGCGAATGAACTGGCTCAGGTCGAACATGGGGTCACCTCCTCTTGTGCGGGCTTCTCGGCCGGGGCGCACTCATGCCGCACGCCCCGGCCGTCCGGAAGCGGCGGGCGGCCCCGGCCTGGGGTCCGAGAGGGGGTCGGTGGTGTCCGCCCGCCGTACCCGAAGGATCGTCCAGCGGGCGAACCGGCGCCATGGGCCGCGGGCCGCATCTGCGGGCGGCCGTCTACCGATGCCAGGGCACCGGGAGGCGAGGCCGCACGGCGGCTCACGAGCCGTTCGCGCGTGCAGAGGTGCTCTGCGCCGGTTCGTCACCGGAATGCCGGTCCCACCGGTACGTCTGCTGGAGCAGGCGCGGGGCCGCGACGAGGCCGGTCATCGCCAGCACATGCCGGAACAGCGCGGGCGTCGCCGCCATGCGGGCGAGCTGTGAAACGGCACCTGGGCCGGTGAAGACGAACACGACGTCCTTGTCGCCGACGAACACCTCATGCCGCTCGAATCCCTCTGCGGCAAGGTCGAACGGCGGTCCATCCTGCAGACGTTTCTCGAGAGCCGGCTTCATCCCGGGCCGGATCTCGGCGACGATGGCGGTCTGGCTGGTCATCGACTGCTCCTCTCCCGTGCGAATGCACTTCTGCGTCGTTCCTCGGTAGTCGCCATCCGGAGTGTTTCTCCCTGTCGCCCATACCGGAATCCGGGCGTGACCCCATTCCGGGGCTCGACGCGACCTCACTGCGAGCCTGTGCAACTATGCGACGGGTGCCTGACGTGGAAATCGCGCTCAAGCGGGCGTACGAGCCGGCGGCCGAGTCGGACGGCTATCGGGTGCTCGTCGACCGGCTGTGGCCGCGCGGCG
>DASUHM010000011.1 GCA_036273515.1 Gaiellales bacterium | reverse complement strand
GCGGTAATCAGTGGGGGGTGCGAAGAGTTCCTTTATGGCGCGCGCGTTCGCCCACCGGGTCAGGTTGAGGATCGAGCCCGCTTTGTCGTTGGTCCCGCTGGCCCGGGCTCCGCCGAACGGCTGGCGGCCCACGACCGCGCCGGTCGGCTTGTCGTTGACGTAGAAGTTGCCCGCGGCGTTGCGGAGCGCGTCGGACGCGTGCTCGATCGCCCCGCGGTCGGTGGCGAAGATCGCCCCCGTGAGCGCGTACGGCGACGTCCGGTCGACCAGGTCGAGCGTGTCGTCGACCCGCTTCTCGTCGTAGACGTAGGCGGTGACGACCGGGCCGAACAGCTCGCGCGCCATCAGGTCGAAGCCGGGATCGCGCGTCTCGATCACGGTCGGGCGGACGAACCAGCCCTCGGAGTCGTCGGTGTCGCCGCCGACCACAACCTCGGCCTCGGCCGAGTCGGTGGCGAGCTTCACGGCGTCGCGCTGGGTGGTGAACGAGCTCTCGTCGATCACCGCGCCCATGAAGTTGCGGAAGTCGCGCACGTCGCCCATCCGGATCGTCGAGACCTCCTCCTGCAGCGCCTCGCGCAGCTGCGGCCACAGGTTGGACGGCGCGTAGACGCGCGACGCGGCGGAGCACTTCTGGCCCTGGTACTCGAACGAGCCGCGCACGATCGCCGTGGCCACCGCGGCGGCGTCTGCCGAGGGGTGGGCGAAGATGAAGTCCTTGCCTCCGGTCTCACCGACGATGCGCGGGTACGAGCGGTAGTTGGCGATGTTGTCGCCGACGGTCTTCCACATCGACTGGAAGACGGCGGTCGAGCCGGTGAAGTGGATGCCGGCCAGGTCGGGATGGGCGAGGGCCGGGTCGCCGATGGCGCGCCCGGAGCCCATCACCATGTTGATGACGCCCGGCGGCAGGCCCGCCTCCTCGTAGATCTTCATCAGGAAGTGGGAGGCGTAGATCGCCGTCGACGCGGGCTTGAAGACGACGGTGTTCCCCATCATCGCCGGCGCGGTCGGCAGGTTGCCCGCGATCGCGGTGAAGTTGAACGGCGCGACCGCGAAGACGAAGCCCTCGAGCGCCCGGTATTCGACCCGGTTCCACATCCCCGGCGAGGAGACCGGCTGCTCGCTCATCAGCCGGTGCATGTGGCTCGGGTTCCAGCGCCAGAAGTCGGTCAGCTCGCAGGCGGCGTCGATCTCGGCCTGATAGGCCGTCTTCGACGTGCCCAGCATGGTGGCCGCGTTCAGCGTGTCACGCCACGGGCCGGCGAGCAGCTCCGCCGCCCGCAGGAACACCGCCGCCCGCGCCTCCCACGGCGTTCGCGACCATTCGCGACGCGCCTCGGCCGCGGCCTCGATGGCCTGGGTGACCTCGGCCTCGCCGCCCTGGTGGTACTCGGCCAGGACATGGTCCTTCCGATGCGGCATGACCGCGGTGCCCGTACGGCCGGTGCGGACCTCCTTGCCGCCGATCACCATCGGGATCTCGATGCGCTCGCTCGCCATCGCGTCGAGCCGGGATTTCAGGGACGCACGTTCGGGCGAGCCCGGCGCGTAGTCGCGCACCGGCTCGTTGTACGGCTGGGGGAGTGTGAAGACGCCTGAGCTCATGGCGCCAGCCTATCGCGCCCGCGCGCCGATCGGCGGGCTAGCGTAAGCGCATGCCACCGGTCGTCCGAGCCGAGTCGCTGACGAAGCGATTCGGGAACCTCACCGCGGTCGACGACCTCTCGTTCGTGCTCCAGGCGGGCACGATCACCGGCTTTCTCGGGCCGAACGGGGCCGGCAAGACGACGACCCTGCGGATGCTGCTCGGCCTGGCCCGCCCGACCCAGGGCAAGGCGCTCATCTTCGAGCGGCCCTATGCCGAGATCGACCAGCCGGCGCTGCGCATCGGGGCCGTGCTCGAGGCGACCGACTTCCATCCGGGCCGGTCGGGCCGCAATCACCTGCGCACGCTCTCGGCGGCGGCCGGCATCCCCGACTCGCGGGTCGACGAGGTGCTTCGGACGGTCGAGCTCGACGGCGCCGCCAACCGCCGCGTCAAGGGCTACTCGCTCGGCATGCGCCAGCGGCTCGGCCTGGCCGGAGCGCTGCTTGGCGATCCCGAGCTGCTCGTCCTCGACGAGCCTGCGAACGGCCTCGACCCCGAGGGCGTGCGCTGGCTGCGCGACTTCCTGCGCTCGTTCGCGGGCAGCGGCCACACCGTGCTCGTGTCGAGCCACGTCCTGGCCGAGGTCGCCCAGACCGTCGACCACGTGCTGATCATCAGCCGGGGCCAGCTCGTGCGCGAGTCGCGCCTGGACGAGCTGACGGCCGGGATTGGCGGTGCGGTGCGCGTCCGCAGCCCGGAGGCCGGCAAGCTGCGCGAGGCGCTCGAGCGCGACGGCATCGCCTCGACCGAGGCATCCGGCGCGCTCTACGCCCAGGGGACGACCAGCGAGCGCGTCGGCGAGATCGCGGCTGCGTCCGGCATCGTGCTGCACGAGCTGCGCGTGGAGCAGTCCTCGCTCGAGGAGGTCTTCCTCGAGCTGACGTCGGAGAAGCCGGAATGATCCCGCAGATCCGCGCCGAGATCATCAAGGTGCGCTCGACCCGCACGACGCTCGGCCTCGTGCTGGGGATGATCGCGATCATCCTGCTCTTCGTCATCCTGACCGCGCTCCTGACGTCGGTCGGCGAGATGAGCGGGCGCGAGCAGCAGCGAAACCTCTTTTCGATCGGCAGCTTCGCCGGCCTCTTCGCGGCGCTCGCGGGCATCATGCTCGTGACCGGCGAGTACCGCTTCGGGACGATCCGGCCGACCTACCTGTTCACGCCGAAGCGCTCGCTGGTGCTCGTCGCCAAGGTGGTCGCGGCCCTGACAGCAGGGTTCGTGTTCGCGTTCATCGGCGAGATCCTCTCGGTCGGGATCGGCGGGGTGATCCTGAACCAGCGCAGCATCTCGGTCGCGCTCAGCCATCATGACTACACCCTGATCACCATCGGGACGCTGATCGGGACGGCGCTCTGGGGCGGGATCGGGGTCGGACTCGGGATGATCGTGCGAAACCAGGTCGGCGCCATCATCGGCCTCCTGGCGTGGGGCTTCGTCATCCAGAACCTGCTCTTCCACCTGGTGCCGTCCGTGGGCCGGTGGACGCCCGATCAGGCCCAGAACGGCCTGATGGGGCTGACCGACGCGCACCTGCTCGACCCGGGCGTGGGCGGCGCCACGCTCGTGTTCTGGACGGTCGTGATCTGCATCGCCGGCGCGGTCATGGCCGCCCGCCGCGACGTGGACTAGACGCCGCTCGGGGTCTCGCTCGGCAGGCGGATCAGGTCGCGGATCGAGACGATGCCGACCGCGTGATCGCCGTCGACGATCGGCACGTGGCGGTAGCCGCCGTGCAGCATCATCGCCGCCGCCTCGCCGATCGTGGCGGACGGCAGAGCGGTGTCTGGATGCCGAGTCATCCAGTCGCCGACGGTGCCGCCGATGTCGCCAGAGCCGACCGCGCGCAGGACGTCGCGCTCGGTCATGATCCCCGTGAGGAGCGTGCCCTCGGTGACGAGGATCGCGCCGACGCGGCGCTCCGCCATCCGGTGGGCGGCGTCGGTGAGCGCGTCGCCGGCCGCGGCCGTGAGCAGGTTGGCGCTCATGACGGCGGAGACGAACTCCTCCTCGGATCGCTTGTACGGCACCCGCCGATCTTACCGGGTGGCCGGGCGGCGGGCCGGCCGCCGGTACCATCCGATGGATGCCCGCCCAGGCTTTCACCGGCGCGCCGTGCGTCTGCCAGCACCGGCTCGAGCGCTGCGACCAGCGCTGCGTCGCCGACATGCTGGGGACGACGTTCTACATCGCCTGCCTCAAGCTGACGGGGCGTCGCTGCCTCGTCGTCGGGGCCGGCGACGTCGGCCTCGAGAAGATCGAGGGGCTGCTCGCCTCCGGGGCGAACGTGCACGTGATCGCGCGCGACGTCTCGCCCGCCGTCCGCGAGCTGGCCGGCTCGGGCGACGTCGACCTGACCGAGCGCGAGTTCCGCCCGGGCGACCTCGAGGGCCACTTCCTGGCCATCGCGGCGACGTCCGACACCGACACGAACATCGCCGTCTTCGACGAGGCCGAGCGGCGCGCGATGCTCTGCAACGTCGTCGACGTGCCGCCGCTCTGCAGCTTCATCCTGCCTGCGATCGTGCGCACCGGCCCGATCGCGATCGCCATCTCGACCGCCGGCGCCAGCCCGGCCCTGGCAAAGCGGATGAAGCGCGAGATCGCCGAGCTCTTCGGCGCCGATTACGCCGACCTCGCCGTGATCCTGAACGACGTGCGCGGCTGGGCCAAGTCGACGCTTCCGACCTTCGCCGCCCGCCGCGACTTCTTCGAGGCGATCGTGAACGGCGACCCCGACCCGGTCGCGCTCCTGCGCGCCGGCGACCGCGCCGGCGTCGACCGGCTGATCGCCGAGCGCCAGGCCGAGGCCGAGTCGGCGCCGGTCTAGGCAGGCACGCAGAACGCGGGGCCAGGCCCCGCGAAGGGGACCTGGCCCCGCTCAAGGGCCTACTTGAAGCGGTATGTGATCCGCCCGCGCGACAGGTCGTAGGGAGACAGCTCCACCTTGACCCTGTCGCCCGGGAGGATGCGGATGTAGTAGCGCCGCATCTTCCCGGAGATATGGCCGAGCACCTCGTGGCCGTTGTCCAGCTTGACGCGGAACATCGTGTTGGGCAAGGCCTCGGTGACCTCGCCCTCGACCTCGATGGTCTCTTCCTTCACCAAGCGGCTAGCCGATCACCGTCACGTTGGTGGCTTCCATCCCCTTCTTGCCCTGCTGAGCCTCGAACTCGACCTTCTGACCCTCCTCCAGGTTCCGGTAGCCGGCACCGGAGATGTTGGAGAAGTGGATGAAGAGGTCGGCGCCCCCGTCCTCCGGGGCGATGAAGCCGAACCCCTTCGAGGCCGAGAACCATTTGACTGTGCCAGTGGCCATGAAGCTCTCCTGGTCGACGAGTTTGGAACGACGCAGGTCACGCACTCACGGTCCCACACGCACGTCCACGAGCCCCACCGCGGGGCTCACGCCGGAGAGTGTAGACGAACAATTGCGGCCAATTCCAGCCGCGCAGAAACGGTTTACCGGGCTGTCACAGGGCCGACACGCGATCCTGCACGTCGCCGCCCTCGGCGGCGTCCGGCCCGGCCCCGTTCGTGTCGTCTGAGGCCGCCCGTCTGGCCTGCTCCTCGGCCCCCGCACGGCGGCCGCGGCGGCCCCGCGCCCGCCGGCGCCGGTCGCGCCGCTCGGGCGAGGCGCCCACGGGCTCGCCGCGGGCGATCTTGCGCACGGCTCCGGGCCGCGAGTCGCGCGTGACGGTGCCCTCGCCGCCGGTCACCTCGAACTCCACCCGGACGCGGCCGCGCACGCCGGCGGCCTTGAGCTGCGCCAGCACCCGCCGGGCGGCGTCGTCGGCGAGCACCTGGGCCTCGGGCAGCTCGAGCGGGATGACCAGTCCGGCACCGTCGACCGAGATCGACGCCACCCGGTCGGTGACCGGCTCGTTCAGGAGCTTCGAGACCGTGACCTGGAGCGGGGCGGTCTCGCCCGCCGCCGCACGCACCTCGACGGCGGTCTCGTAGACCTTCTCGTCGTCGGCCAATCGCCACCGCAGCGCCTCGGCGCCGAGCCGCTCGCGGATGACCGTGTCGGCGTCGTCGCGCAGCCGCACCGCCACCTGCGGCGCCACCTCCACCTCGGGCACGCCCTCGACCCGCTTGAGCGGCACCGCCGGCGGCGTCGACCCGACCACGACGCCGTTGAACGACACCGTCTCGCCGCGCTCGCCGGCCGCCTTGCGCTTGCTCTTCTTGGCCGCCTTGGCCCGCTGCATCGGCGCCGGGATGTTCGAGCCGAGCGCCGCGGCCAGCCGCAGCGGCTCCTCGGACAGCGACCGGCGTGCCACCTCGACGATGCGCTCCCCGGCGGTGCCTCGCCGCGGCGACGCGACGGCGAGCAGCGCGGCTCCGGCCTCGAGCGGCGCCGCCTTGGCCACCTGGGCGACGCGCAGGCACGCCTGCGAGTGCTCGGCGTCGGTCTTCGCGTTCGCGACGGCGCCGAGCAGGCCGCGGCCATCCTCGATATGCGCGCCGGCGTAGCGGTACTCGTGGTCACGGGCGGCCTTCGCCAGCCGCCACGTCCACGACACGATCCGGTCGGCGGGCGCCTCGATCTTGCCGTCGCCCATCGCCAGCAGCAGCACGCGGGCGCCCTGGCCGCGGTCCTGCTGCCACGTCGGGGCGGCCTCGACGAGGCGGCAGGCCATGGCGAAGGTGGTCTGGCTCGGTCCCGACGTGGCCAGGTCGCCCAGGCCGGAAAGGCGCATCTTGCGGTGCCGGTTCTCGGCCGAGCACGTGTAGAAGAAGAGCTCGCGGGCCTCGGGCGCCAGGTTCACGATCCGGTCGGTGAGGTTGTGCACGTCGGCCGGCGTCAGCTGGCGGGCGGCGACGACGGCCCACGCCCGCTGCTCGTCGAGCGGCAGCTTGGAGGCGTCGACGAGCTTCCACTGGTTCGCGATCACGGCGACGCGCCGCTCGGGGTTGTCCGAGACGGGCACGATCCACGGCGCTTCCTTCACGATCGGCTTCGCCGGCTTGCGGCGGCCGCGGCGGCGCCGCGGCGGCGGTGGGGTGACGAGACCGGCGGGGCGGTAGGCGTCGACGTCGAGCAGCGAGTGGAGCGTGACCACGCGCTCGGAGTGCGGCGCGCCGACCTCGGCGAAGTCGACGACGATGCCCGCCTCCTTGCGCCGGTGCAGGCGCATGATCCGGCCCACGCGCTGCTGGTAGACGCGCCGGCTGGCGGTGGGCGCGAGGTGCATGCAGACCGTCGCGCGCGGCGCGTTCCAGCCCTCGGCCAGGATCTGGGCGTTCACGAGGACGTTGATCTCGCCGCGCTCGTAGGCGGCCAGGGTCTCGGCCAGCTCGCGGGGCGGCGTCCGGCCGGAGACGGCGCGGGCCTTCAGGTTGATGGCGCGCATCGCCGCGGCCACCCGTTCGGCGTGCTCGACGCCGGCGGCGTACACGATGCCGGGCGTGTCGCCGAAGCGGCTCTGGTAGAGGTCGGCGGCGGCCAGGTTGAGCGGGTCGATGTCGAGGGCGGCGGCCAGCTGGCCCTGGTCGAAGTCGCCGCCGACGATCTCGACCTGGCGCAGCGAGGCGATCGGACGGACGCGGATGCAGCGCAGCGGGGCGACGACGCCGCGGCGCACCGCCTCGGCCAGCGGGAAGTCGGCCACCTCGGCGGGGAAGACGTCGCCGACGTGCTTCTGCAGCAGCTGGTCGGTGGCCGTCATCCCGATGTAGATGGGCTCGTCGAAGGCCCGGATGGCGGCCGACGTCTTCTCGCCGAGCGCCGTGTGGGCCTCGTCGCACACGACCACGCCGTAGACGTCCGGCTTGATCTGGTCGGCATGCTTGATGAACCACGCGTACGTGTTGATCGTGAGAGGCATCGTCCGCGGCGTGGTGTGGCCGACCAGGACGGGCTCGTGCATGCGGCCGCCGTAGCCCTCCTTGGAGAGGTCGTTCGTGAACTGGTTCACGAGCAGGCGGCGGTGGGTGAGGATGAGGACGCCGGTCGTTCGGGCCGCCTCGACGAAGCCGGCGGCGGCGATCGTCTTGCCCGACGCGGTGGGGTGCTTGAACCGGTAGCGACGGCGGGCGCCCGGATCCGGCGCCTGCTCCTCGCCGTTCAGCGCCTCGTCGTCGGGCGCGACCGCCATCGCGGGGTCGTGGGCGAGGCTCGGGTCGGGCGCGGCCGGCCCGGCCTCGGGCTCCGCGGCCTCGTCCTCGTCGACCTCGTCGTCGTCCTCGTACTCCTCTTCCTCGTACTCCTCCTCGTCCTCGTCCTCGTCGTCCTCCTCGACGGCGTCGGAGAGGAGCTCGTCGACCGGGTCGTCCCCGTTCTCGGGCTCGTCGTCGGCCTCGTCGTCCTCCTCCTCGTCGAGCGCCGCCGAGCGCTCCAGGTCGCTGATCAGCGCGGCGAGCTGGCCGGCGAGGGCGTCCACCTGGTGGCGGCGGAGGGTCGTGCCGGACGCGAGCCGCGGCTGCGGATCGGCCAGCACCCGCTCGAGGCCGAGCACGAGCGAGTAGTCGCGGCGCCACTCGAAGCTCGGCTCCGGCAGGCCGCGCTCCATCTCGGCGAGGGCAGCCTCGAGCGCCTGGCGGCGGACGGTGCCGCTCGCAAGCGCGACGGCGATATCCTCGCCCTCGTGGAGGAGCGGCTCCCCACACCACGCCTCGACACGGTGTGCGGCCGCTTCGGAGTCAGCCTCGAAGCGAACAGTCATCTAGTCCCTGCAGCCGCCGGCTGAAACGGGCGCCCACGCAGGGCGACACCAGCGGCTTGCGATGAGTGTAGCGGATAGCACGGTCGGCGTCGCTTCCGAACCGGGAACCGACGCGCCTCGACCGGCGTCTCATCACCGTGCGGATCGGAACGCTGATCGCGATCGGCGCGGCGGCGGCGGCCCTGGCGGCGGCCGGCTGCGGCGCGGGGGCCGCCGGCTCGGCCTCGCAGACGCACGGGCCGGCGACCCACGTGACCGTCGTCTACTCCGTCGGCCGGCCGGTGCATCGCCGCTCGCAGGTCGACGCTCGCTGCCCCGCGTTCGCACGCTGCCGCCCGGCCCGCGCGCTCGGCTCCTGGGTGCTGCAGGTCACGAGACGGCTGTCGTGCGACCCGGCCGCGGGCGGCTACGCCCGCCCGGCCGACGCCTGCGCCGCGCTCCTGCAGTACGCCCGCCTGGTGCACGACCGGCCGGCCAACGTCTGCATGTGTCCCGCGATGTTCGGCATCCCGGGCCGAGCCTCCGGCGTGCTCGCCGGCCGTCCGGTGCGCCTGGATCTGACGCCGTGCGCCGCCTGTGGGCTCGGCCGGCACGCCACGGCCGACGTGCAGCTGCTCACTGCGCCGTGACGCCACTTCCGACGCGCATTCCGGCGGCGGTGGCCCTCGCCGGCCTGGCCGCGCTCGCCTCGGGCTGCCTCGGAAGCAGCGCACCGGCGCCGGCCGGCCCCACACCGACGACCCGCGTCACCGTCTCTTACCGCGCCGACGGCGTGCGGGTGCACCGCCAACTGGCGTGCGATCCCCCGGCCGGCGACTACCCCGACCCCGCTGCGGCGTGCGCGGCGCTGCGGGACTTCGATCGCGCCCTGCGCGGGCCGCTCCCGGCGAGGTCTGCCGCCTGCGGGTGCATCGTCCCGGTCGGGCCGATCGGCGCGGTGGTCGGGAAGCTTGATGGCCAGGCGGTCTACCTTCCGCTCGCCTTCTGGGTGCCGCGTGCCGGCCGCGACATCTCCGTGCTGACCGCCGGCCAGCGCTAGCCGGCGTGCGCGATCGCGGCGACCACGAGCTCGCGCAGCGGCTCGTGCTGGTCGGCCGCCGCCGCCACCACGCACTCCGGGAGGCCGCCGCCGGGGTCGAAGACCGCGACCTCCCCACCCGCCTCGGCGACGAGCAGCATCCCGGCGGCCCGGTCCCACTCCTTGATGCCCCACTCGTAGAAGCCGTCCAGCCGCCCGCACGCGACCCAGGCCAGGTCGAGCGCCGCCGACCCGCCGCGGCGGGCGTCGCGTACCCGCGGGAGCATGTAGGCGAGCACCCGGCCCTGGAATTCGCGCTCACCGGGGTCGTAGCCGAAGCCCGTGCCGACGAGCGCCCGGTCGAGCCCGCGCGGCGCGCGGGTGCGCACGGGACGCCCGTTCAGCGTCGCGCCGGCGCCACGCGCGGCGGCGAAGGTCTCGCCGCGGGTCGGGTCGTGGACGACGCCGACCACTCCGCCGTCGGCGTCCTGGCAGGCGACCGAGACCGACCAGACCGGATAGTCGAAGAGGTAATTGGTCGTGCCGTCGAGCGGGTCGACGACCCAGGTGAGGCCGGACGTGCCGTCGACGTCCGCGCCCTCCTCGCCGAGCACGCCGTCTTCCGGCCGCGCGCTCCTGATGCGCTCGAGCAGCAACCGCTCGGCGGCTCGATCGGCGTCCGAGACCATGTCGGTCGTGCTGCTCTTGGACTCGACGCCGCTGGCCGGCCCGCCGAACCGCTCGAGCAGGAGCTCGCCGGCGTCGCGCGCGGCGCCCAGCGCGAGCTCGAGCAGGCCGTCGGTGGACACGGCGCGGGAGTGTAGGTGAACCGTTCGGAGAACCGTTACGCGAACGACGAAACCGCCGGAAATACTGGACATCGTCCGGTCCGTGAGGCATCCTGCTCGAAGGAGGAATGGGCACGTTCATCCGACATATCAGGGAGCGTCGGCGCGAGCGCAAGCTGGCGCGCGAGCTCGAGCAGCGCGTCCGGGAGCGCGTGGACGCCGCCACGGCGGCCGCCGCGCGCCTCGCGGACGACCTGCGGCGACCGTGAGACAGGCGTAGCTACCCTGGCGCGGTGACCGCGCCGCTGCGCTATTCGTCGCTCGGATCCGGCCTTCTGGCCGGGCGGATGCCGCATGCCACCGCCCACGTCGAGGCGCTCCATGCCGAGGGCGTCCGCACCGTCATCAACCTGTGCGAGGACCATGAGTACTGGGACGGCGAGCGGGCCGCAGTCGAGGCGGCGTTCCGGCGGGCCGACATGACCGAGCACCGGCTGCCGGTGCCCGACGGCGCGACGATCCCGCCGGACGTGCTCGACCGCGCCGTCGAGGCGGCCGGCCAGGAGACCGCATACATCCACTGCCGCGGCGGCCGGGAGCGCTCCGCGGCGGTCGCCGTCGCCATCCTCGCGAGCCGTTCCGGGACGACCATCGACGAGGCGCTCGAGGCGGCATCGGCGTGCTGGCCGACGTGCCGGCCGCTGCCCTGGCAGCTCGCAGGCGTGCGTGCCTGGGCGGCTTCCCGGGAATGATGAACGGCGTATGAAGCCGGTTGCACCACCAGCGCGGCCCCCGTATGCTCATGAGGTCGAACGGCAGGGAGGGAAATTGAGGGTGGCCAAGGGTGTGATGATGGGCGTCGTGGTGTTGGCCGCGTTCGCAACCATCTTCGTCGTGGGCGGCGGCAACGGCGCGCACGCCGTCGCCGCGGGGCATTCGGCGTCGGAGAGCGCGGAGCTTCCGGTCACGATCGGCCAGCTCGCGCAGCTTCCGATCATCGCCGGCTTCGTTGCCGCGACATGGGTCTGCCTGCGGGCACTGTCATCCGGCAGAAAATTGCAGTAAACTCGACACCGGAGGGATTTCAAGGAGTGTCCCCGAGCGCGTCGCATCGCGATTGCGCAACCGGCTGACCCGTCGGTGTGGGACACGTTGTCCGGCGGCCCACCGGACAGCCCAACAGACGAGGCCGTCTCTGCCCAGGCGGCCTCGTCGCTTTTCTGGGAGCCATTTCCAGCCGGCCGGCATCGTGGCGAACGTTCGGCTCAAGTGCCCGCCGTCGCGAACGATGAATACGGGTAGCGATGGCCCCTTCCGAGCTCAACACCGCGCTCTCCGTCATCGATGAGCGCCTGAAGACCGCCTATACCGTGGCGGCCTCCCTGCTGTGCTTCGCCGTCGTCGCGTTCGTCGGCATCTTCGCCGTTCGCAGCATCACCCCCGGCCTCGCCGCCACCGCCTCGGTGATCTCGGTGATCGGCTCCGCCGGCGCCATCGTCGCCTCTCGCGTCTGCATCTGGCGCAAGGAGGAGCTGTTCGACGAGATCGTCCTCGCCGGCTACCGCCACGTCGGCGGCGACGCGGTGAACCGCTACGCCGAACGGCTCGTGTCCGCCGACCGGCGGCGGATGCTGGCCGGCACGCTCGAGCGCTTCCTCGAGATCTCGCTGTGCAACCAGCTGACCGCGGTGCCGCTCGACCGCCAGACCGTCCGCGACCTCGAGCCGCACATCCGCGGCCTGTGCGCGCGCGTCCGGGCCGTCGACGCCGACGTCCACGCCGCCGGCATGGTGCTCCTGCGCCGGCTGATCACCGACGGCTCCTCGAGCCCGCTCTTCCGCGTGGGCGGCCACGGCCCCGAGCTCGAGCACGCGATCGCGAACATCCATGCGCACCTCGGCCCGGCGCCGGTCATCCAGCTCTTCCCCGCGCAGTCGACCGAGCCGCTGCGCCTCGCCGCTTAGATCTCCTCCCCCGCGATGATCCGGTCGAGCTCCGGGACGGCCGCGCGCAGGCTGGGCAGGTTGACCACGATCCCCTCCTGCGTGCTGCGGGCGAGGACGACGACCGCCTCCTCGTCGAGCGAGGGGTTCTCCTCGCGGTGCGGCACCCACGGCGGCACGTAGACGTAGTCGCCCGGGCCGGTCTCGATGTGGCGCTCCTGGCCGTCCTCCAGGAACACGAACACCGGGTGGCCGGAGACGACGTAGATGCCGGTCTCGGCCTCGCCGTGGTGGTGGTCGGCCGAGCGCATGTTCGGCGCGACGTGGTTCTTGCCCATCCAGATCTTGCGCGAGCCGTTGCGCTTGCCCGAGATCGCCTCGTAGCGGCGCATGCCAGGCGTCTGGGCGGTGTCCTCGGTCAGGCCGTCGTGCGGCGTGTGGTGCAGGCGCCGGTGCCAGGCGGCCGTGCCGGCGTCGAGCGGCTCGGAGTCGGCCATCTCCGTAGCCTAGAGCGACAGCAGGGTCGCCGGGCCGCGCCGCTCGAGCCCGCGGCTGACGATGAGCCGCTGGATCTCGCTCGTCCCCTCCCAGATGCGGTCGACGCGCAGCTCGCGCCACAGCCGCTCGGCCGGGTTCGAGCGCATGTAGCCGCGGCCGCCGAAGATCTGCACGACCCGGTCGGCCACCCGCCCGGCGGTCTCGGACGCGACCAGCTTCGCCATCGACGCCTTGTGGTGGACGAGCTTGCGATCGGCACCCGAGTCGGCCAGCCAGCCGACGTAGTAGGTGAGCAGGCGGGCGGCGGTCACCTCGGCGGCGCAGTCGGCCAGGGCGAAGCTGACGGCCTGGTGGTCGAAGATGCGCGAGCCGAACTGCTCCCGCTCGAGCGCCCAGGCGGTGCCGAGCTCGATCAGGCGATCGCAGGCGCCGATGCAGCGGGCGGCGATGTGGACGCGCTCCTCGACGAACCACTCGCCGGTCAGCTCGAAGCCGCGGCCGAGGTCGCCGAGGATGCTCTCGCGCGGCACCGGCGTCTTCGTGAACGTGAACTCGGGATGCCGGTAGGGAAAGTTGTGCGAGAAGTCGGGATCGTCGGTCATCTCGACGCCGGGCGCGTCCTTGTCGACGAGGAAGAGCGCGGGGCGGCGGTCGTGGCCGTCGACCGCCCACGCGAGCACGATGAAGTAGCTCGCGACGTCGCCGTCGGTGACGAACCACTTGGTGCCGGAGAGCTCGTAGTGGCTGCCGTTCCAGACGGCCTCGGAGGCGATGGCGCGCGGGTCGGAGCCGGCCGCCTCCTCGGTGATCGCGTAGGCGTGGCGGTGGTCGCCGCGCACGTCGGGCAGGAGATAGCGCTCGATCTGCTCGGGCGTGCCGTGGACGAGCACGTTCGACGGACTCCACACGAGCACCCACAGGCAGTTCGTCAGCCGGCCGAGCTGCTCGTGGGTGACGATCTGCTCGGTCAGGTTGAACCCCCCGCCGCCGAACTCCTTCGGGATGTTGTTGGCGGCGAGCCCCGAGTCGAGCACTGCCTGCTTGATGCGCGCGTGCGACTCTGCGGAAAGCCGGCCGTGGTGCTCCTCGGCCTCCGTCTCATAGTGGATCAGGTGGTCGTCGACGAGCGCCCGCACCCGGGTGCGGAGATCGATCAGCTCGGGCGAGAGCGCGAAGTCCATCAGCGGTCCTCCGGGGGTTTCAGCGCGGCGGCGGATCCGCCGAAGATCAGCGCCGCCGCCGCATCGCGCTCCGCGACCCCGGCGAGGGACGGGTGGGACAGGTCGAGCTCGACGTCGGCCACCGAGTCGAGGCCCAGCGCCTCTGCGCCGTAGCGGCTGCCGACGGTGAGCAGGTAGCCGGTCGGGCCGTCGTCGCCGGCCGCCACGAGCACGTTCCGGCGCTCGGCGGTGCGGCGGGCGACCGCCTCGACCTCGCGCACCTCGGCGACCGGGTCGATGATCGTGTTGGAGTCGGTGCCGATGCAGACGCGGATGCCGCGCTCGAACAGGCGCAGCGCCGGCAGGTAGCCGTCGCCGAGGTTCGCCTCGGTGGTCGGGCACAGGCAGACGGACGCGCCGGCCTCGGCCAGCAGGTCGAGCTCCGCGTCGGACGCGTGGGTGCCGTGCACGATCGTGGTGCGCGGGCCCAGGCAGCCCGCGTCTGCAAGAACCTCGATCGGGCGGCGGCCGTGCTCGGCCAGACACTCCTCGATCTCGCGCCGCTGCTCGCATGCGTGCACGTGGACGACCATCCCGGTCGACTCGGCGTAGCGGCCGATCTCGACGAGCCAGTCGCGCGAAACGGCCCGAACGCTGTGGGGCGCGAGACCGACCCGGCCGGCGGGGCGCTCGGCGGCGAGCGCGTCGACCCGCGCCAGGTAGGCGGCCGCGTCCGGGTCGCAGAAGCGGCGCTGGCCGGGCGTCGGCGGGAGGCCCGCCCCGGCCCGCTCATAGGCCGTCATCAGGAGCACCTGGTCGATGCCGGCCTCATCGGCGGCGGCCGCGGTCGCGAGCGACATCGCGTTCGCCGGCGCGTACGGGGAGCCGTCGGGGCGGTGGTGCACGTAGTGGAACTCGCCGACCGCGACGAACCCGGCCGCGACCATCTCGCGGTAGGCGAGCAGGGCGACGGCGTGGGCCGAGTCGGGGTCGATCCGGCCGGCGGCGGCGTACATCTCCTCGCGCCACGTCCAGAAGTCGTCGTGGGGATGGGCCTCCTCGACGCGCTCGACCACGCCGCGCATGCCGCGCTGGAAGGCGTGGCTGTGCGCGTTCACGAACCCGGGGAGGCGCATCGTCGCGGCGGACATCTCTCGTATCCTTCCAGACCCGATGCCGGCGGTCTCCCGAGAACGGTTCCTACGGTGGTTCGCCGAGCTGGCCGACATCGGCCGCACGGACACGGGGTGGAACCGGGTGGCGTGGACGGCGCTCGAGGTCGAGGCGCAGGAGTGGTTCCGGCGGGAGGCGGAGGGCATCGGCCTCGAGGTGCGCAAGGACGGCTCCGGCAACATGTGGGCCGTCACGCCCGGCGCCGGCGACGGCCCGTACGTGTGCGCGGGCTCGCATGTCGACACCCAGCCGGACGGCGGCGCCTACGACGGCGCGCTCGGCGTCGTCTGCGCGCTCGAGGCCGTCGCGGCGAGCCTCGAGTCGGGCGAGCCACGCTCCCGGCCGCTGGCGGTGATCTCGTTCGTCGACGAGGAGGGCGCCCGCTTCCGCAACTCCTGCTTCGGCAGCCTCGCGGTCACCGGCCGGCTCGACATCGACGCCGTGCTCGCCGCCATGGGCGACGCGCCGGCGATCCACGGCGTGACGCGCGAGTCGCTGCTCGAAAGCCGCGACGAGCTGCGCAAGATCGCCTGCTTCCTGGAGGTGCACGTCGAGCAGGGCAAGGCGCTGATCGACCGCGGCCAGGCGGTCGGCATCGCCGACGTGCTGGCGCCCCGGTCGCGCTTCCGCGCCGTCTTCGAGGGCGAGTCGAACCATGCCGGGACGACCCCGATGGCCGGCCGCCGGGACGCGCTCGTCGAGGCCGCCCGCTTCGTGCTCGCCGTCGACGAGGCGGCCCGGAGTCGCCCGAACGCCGTCGGCACCGTCGGCCGGGTCGAGATTTCCCCCGGCTCCACGAACTCGATCCCGGGCCGGGTGGCGTGCACGCTCGACACCCGCGCGCTCCTGCTCGAGACCGTCGACGACCTCGTCGCCGACCTGCGCGGCCGCTTCCCCGACGCGACCCTCACCCAGGAGTCACGCAACACCGGCGCCCGGTTCGATGACGGCCTGCGGGCGGCCCTCTACGCGTCGGCGGAGACGGCGGGCGTCAGCGCGGGCGACCTGCCCTCGTACGCCGGCCACGACGCCGGCATCCTGGCGCCCGACGTTCCGGCGGCGATGATCTTCGTCCGCAACCCCACCGGCGCCAGCCACACGCCGGCCGAGTCGGCCTCCGACGACGACTGCGTCGCCGCCGCCCAGGTGCTCGCCGGGGCGCTCGCCGAGCTCGCCCGCTGACCGCCTTCGCGGCCGGCCTGTGGACACGTCTGTGGGCAATTGCGGCGGCCGTGTGCACGGTCTGTGGAGCGTTGCACGAGTTTCCCGCACGATGCGACCTCGGACGGTTCACATCGGCCGCGCATGCTTGACGGGGCCCTGTGGAAAGAGGCAGCCTCTCCCAGCCCAACACCCCCAGTCTCCGGCGCCAGTCCCCGCGGTTTCCGTCCTCCGGGCCTGGCGCCGGAGCGTTAACGGATATGACGCCCCTGCCCGAGCCCGATCCACCGCCCTCCGCCGCCTCCGCGCGCGTCCCGGTCGACGACCCGGCCGGGCGGCTGCTGGCGGCGATGATCGAGGTGGCGGACGCGGCTGCGGCCGATCGCGAGCCGGAGCTCGTCGAGGCCGGAGGCCGGGGCTAGCCCGTGGGGGAACCCTGGGTTCCCCTACGTTAAAGCTGATCCGCGTCCTGGCCGGGGCGGCCCTCGGCCGGCCCGGTGTGGTGCTCGTCGTTCCAGGGCTCGAGCCCGGGCCCGGCCAGGAACGCCTCGATCTCGCGGATGCCGCGGCGTACGTCGCGCCGGCGGCGCATCCGCTCGCGGGCGTCGGGCGCCACGGAGCGCCAGGTTCGCAGGCCCAGGTGGACGAGCACGAACATGAGGACGACGAGAGCTGCGACCGCGACCAACGCGACGATCAGCGGCTCCATGGACGCGGTCAATGACACGGTGCCGTCTCCATCAGTGCTGCCTCTTCGGGGTCGAGTCTATGCCTCCGGGGCCCCGGACGCAATGGTCCGGGGCCCATGTTTTCGAGGCGTTGGCGGTGCTAGCGGATGACCGTCATGCAGTACGTGCTGTTCTTGCCGAACGGGCCGCCGCAGCGGGTCTTGCGCTGGAACTGGTTGGCGTTGCCGAAGCTGTCCGCGGTCAGCCCCGGGTAGTTCACGCCGTAGGTGAACGAGCCGTCGTGGTTCTGGGTGAACCACGGGTAGATGCACCACGGGCCGCCGTAGTGGGTGCACGTGGAGCCGGTCTCGCTCGGGTCGAGGATCTGGGCCTTTCCGCCGTAGTCGCTCACGACGGCCCAGTGCTTCGCGGTGGCGTGCCGGCCGAACCTGACCGACTCGATCCTGATCGGGGTCGTCTCGGCCCAGGCCGGCCAGTTGTACGACTCGCAGCCGGAGTGGCCGGGCGCGCAGAACGCGCCCGCGACCTTGCTGAAGATCGAGCGGTGGCCGATCTCCCAGACGAACGAGTTGGGCGCGTCATGGACGATGCCCCAGCCGAGCGAGTTGCCGATCACCTGCTTGTCGAAGGCGGGATTCATCGCTCCGGTGCGCGCGTCGCGCAGAACGAAGGAGCCCTGCTGGTGGGTCGTCACATCGGTGACCGTGATGTGGGCGCCGTTCCCGTTGAGCGTCCCGAAGTAGTGCAGGCGGATCGTGTCGCCGCCGTGCATCACCATCGGCCCGGGCTTGCCGTGCACCTTCAGCATCGTGTTGAACGCGGCCGGCTCGCTGTTGCCGACGATCGACCAGACCGGGCTGCACACGGTGTATTCGTTCTTCGCGTGCGTGTAGGTGAAGTTCCCGTCGGCGAAGCACTTGGTCACATGCGTGTCGGGATAGAACTGCACCTCGAGGAAGCCCTGGTTGAACAGGGCCTTCGGGTTCGGGTCGGTGACCGTGCCGCCGAACCAGAAGCCGAAGCCCGTGGCCGAGACGGGGAACATGCCGTCGACGGGCAGGACGGCCTTCCAGGTCAGGTTCGTCGCCGAGTGCGGCCGCGACGAGAGCGGGTCGAGCTCCGGCTCGTCGTGGCCGGTGCACCCGGGCGCGTAGTTCACCTCGAACACGTCCTCGACGTAGTTCGGGTGCTTGGCGATGCACGCCCTGCCCTTGCCGACGGCGGCTCCCGCCGCCGAGGGCAGGGCGAGCATCACCACCGCCACGAGCGCCGCAAGGGCGCACAGATACCAGGTCGAACGTGCCACGAGAACCCCTCCCGTCGGACTCAAGAAACGCTCCAGACTCTACGGCGCGGCGGCGCGCAACGCAACGTTTTCCGGGCATACTGCGGCGGCCGTGCTTCGCCGCCTCCCGATCGCGCTCGCCCTGGCGCTCGCCGTCGTCGCGGCGACGGCCATTGTGACCCCGGTGGCGAGCGCAGCGACATCGCCGTGCGGCAAGACAAAGACGATCCCGACGTGGAATCACATCGTCGTGATCGCGTTCGAGAACCACTCCTACACGAACGTCCTCGGCGCCGGCGCGCCGGCGAGCGAGTTCACCAAGCTCGCGGGCGAGTGCGGCGTCGCCACGAAGTTCACCGCGGCCCACTTCCCCCACAGCCTGCCGACCTACATCGCGAGCACGAGCGGCCAGGTCTCGATCACCGGTGACTGCCTGCCGGGCCCGTCGTGCCAGAGCGGGGCGCAGAACATCTTCTCCCAGCTCGGGTCCGCCGGCTGGCGCGCCTACGGCCAGTCCATGCCGGCGCCGTGCGCGAAGACGAACTCGGGCGACTACGTCACCCGCCACCTGCCGCCGCTCTACTACACCCGCACCACCCACGCGAGCTGTGTCGCCAACGTGCTGCCGCTGCCGAACCTGCTCGGGCACCTCGACCGCCGATTCACGTGGATCGCGCCGGACGAGCAGCGCGACATGGAGGTCGGCACGCCGGCCCAGGCGAGCACCTGGCTGCACGCCGTCCTCGAGGGTTCCTCAGGGATCCTCACGCACAAGCCTTACACGCAGGGGCACACGGCCGTCTTCATCTGGTTCGACACGGGCGCGAACTCCGACACCGTGTCGACGCCGCTGCCGTTCATCGTGATCAGCCCCTCCACGCCCCACGTCCACTCGTCCGTGGCGCTGAACGACTTCAGCGCGCTGCGCGTGTGGGAGAGCATGCTGGGCGTGCCCTGCCTGAACGGGGCCTGCACGGCCACCGGAATGGGGGCACCCTTCCACCTGTGAGCGCGGCGGCAGGCGGCGGGCATGTGGCGAAGCCGAACCGGCTCACGCCGTACCGCTTCGTGCTCGCGTTCGGCGTCGTCAGCATGCTCGGGGACTTCGTCTACGAGGGCGGCCGCAGCATCGTCGGGCCGTACCTGGCCACGCTCGGAGCGAGCGCGACGCTGGTCGGCATCGTCACCGGCGCCGGCGAGGCGGTGGCGCTCGTGCTGCGGCTGTGGACGGGGCCGGCGTCCGACCGCACCGGCCGCCACTGGGCGCTTGCGATCGTCGGCTACGGGATCACGATGGTCTCGGTGCCGTTCCTGGCCGTGGCCCAGGCGGTGGCGCCGGCCTCGTTCCTCGTCGTCAGCGAGCGCTTCGGCAAGGCGGTGCGCTCACCTGCGCGCGACACGATGCTGGCCCAGGCGAGCGTCGAGATGGGGCGCGGCCGCGCGTTCGCGATCCACGAGGCGATGGACCAGTCCGGCGCGCTGGTCGGGCCGCTGCTCGTGGCGCTGATGGTCGCGATCAGCGGCTACCGGCTCGGGTTCGCGGTGCTGGCCGTCCCGGGCGTGCTGGCGATGGTCGCCGTCCTGCGGCTGCGCCGGGCGGTGCCGCACCCTTCGGCGTACGAGCACGGCGCCCCCGCGCCGAGCAAGACGATGAGCGTCGGCGGGCACTTCCCGGCCCGGTTCTGGCTCTACTCCACGTTCACGGCGCTGACGATGACCGGCTTTGCCACCTTCGCCGTGCTCGCCTACCACCTCCAGGTGCAGCACGTGCTCTCGGCGCCGTTGATCCCGGTCGCCTACGCGGCGGCGATGGGCGCGGCGGCGCTCGGGGCGCTCGCCGCCGGGCTCGTCTACGACCGCGTCGGGCTGCGCGGGATGGTCGTCCTGCCCGCGCTCGGCGCGGTCGTTCCGTTCCTCTCGTTCTCGACCACTCCCGTCCTCGTCTGGATCGGCGCCGTCGTCTGGGGCGTCGCCATGGGCATCCACGAGTCGACGATGCGGGCCGCGGTCGCCGACCTCGTCCCGGCGGCCCGGCGCGGCGCCGGATACGGCACGTTCACGGCGATCTACGGCCTGGCGTGGCTCGCGGGCGCCGCGGTGATCGCGGCGCTCTACTCGCACTCGGTCGGATCGGCCGAGACGTTCGTGGTCGTCGTCCAGGTCGTCGCGCTGGCCGCGTTCGTGCCGCTCTGGCGGCGCTGACGGGAACCTGTCGGCCTGATAGCATCGCGGGCGTGCGGAGAACGCTCGGACTCCTCGCAGTCGGGGCCGCGGCGCTGGTGCTGTCGCCGGCCGCAGGCGGGTCTGCCGCGTCGAGCCATCGCGGCCTCACGCCGGTCGTGCTCTTCCCGGCGTTCCACTTCACGAAGCTCGAGGTCACGGTGCGCAACCAGACCGCGTTCCCGGGCTGCCCGCGGTCCGGCTCGTTCCAGGACTGGTTCCTGGACCCGCACCAGGGGACGACGTTCAGCCAGGAGTGCCGCGACGAGCTCCTGACGCTGCGCTACGCCCGCCACTCGCACAAGCCCATACGTCTGCGCTTCTCGAACCAGCGCGGCGTCTCGGTGCGCATCATCGACTACGGCAGGCCGGCCAGCGCGCCCTTCTACGGGCCGCTCTACCAGGCGCTCGAGAATGCCGGCTACGTCGCCGGCCGCAGCATCCGCGTGGCCGGCTACGACGCCCGGCTCACCCCCGACATGGGCGGGTTCCTGCGGCGGACGAAGCGCCTCATCGAGCAAACCTCGCGCGAGAACGGCGACCGGCCGGTGCAGCTGATCGGCCACTCCAACGGCCCGCTCTACGCGCAGTACCTGCTGACGCACACCTCGCACGCCTGGCGGCACCGCTATATCCACGGGTTCAGCCCGATCGCCGGCAACCTGCCCGGCCAGGGATCGCTCTACTCGATCCTCTTCACCGGCCTCAACATCGAGGACTTCACGTACCCGACGACGCCGGCCCAGGCGCGCACCAGCGCCGACATGTACCTGACGGCGCCGTCGTCGTGGATGAGCGCGGCCGACCCGAAGATCTTCGGCCGCAGCGAGGTGGTCGTGAAGGACGCCGCGACGGGGCGCAGCTACACGCCGGCCGACTGGCCGCGGCTGCTGCGCGACGCCCACCTGCGCTGGCTGATCCCGGTCGCCCGCCACTACATCGGCTTCGTGAAGTTCTCCGACCCGGCCCACTTCCCGGACGTCGACGTGCACGCCCAGAAGGGCTCGGGCATCCCCACCGTGGTCGGCGCCGTGCTCCCGAACCTGCACGTCGGCCAGGTGCTCGACCCGAACACCGCCACGTTCTTCCTGCGCAACGGCGACGTGAACCAGGAGCAGACAACGAACCTGGCCACGCTGGTGTGGCGGCACATGTCCTGCTTCCGCTACCGGCTCACGAACCACCCCGGCGTCGACCACTTCTCGCTGCCGAGCAACCCCTCGGTGATCGACGCGCTGCTCGCCGACGCGAGTCGGCCGCGCAGCGACTGCGGCTAGCTCCGGCTAGGCCGCGGAGCCGACCAGGCCGAGCTGCGCCACCGCCTCGGCGGCGATGAACGCGTGGATCGCGGGGATGGCGCCGCCGTGCGAGAAGCCCGCCGCCTGCTTGTGGCCGCCGCCGCCGGTCTTGCGGGCGATGGCGGAGACGTCGAGCCCGCCCCTCGAGCGGAGCGAGACGCGGTTGGGCGGCGCGTGGCCGTCGGCGGCGAGCGGCGGCTCGCGGATGAGCGCCGCCACCTCGACGCCGCTCACGGCGCGGAGGTGGTCGACGAGGCCCTCGGTGTCCGACTCGGTGGCACCAAGCCGCGCGAAGTCGCCGCGCTCGACGTGCGAGATCGCGATCCGCCCGCTCTCGTAGAGCATGAGGTTGTCGATGACGACGCCGAGCAGGCGCAGCTTGCGCAGCGGCATCGTCTCGAAGACGCGCTCGTAGACGCGCTGGATGTCGACCCCGGCGTCGACCAGCCGGGCGGCCATGCGCAGCGCGCTCGGGCCGGTCGTCCGCTGCTGGAAGCGGCCGGTGTCGGTGACGAGGGCGACGTAGAGCGCCTGGGCGATCTCGGCGGTAAGCGCGACGCCGAGGGCCTCGAGCACGTCGAGCAGGATCTCGGCGGTCGAGGACGCGCCGCCGTCGATCAGGTTCACGTCGGCGAAGCGGGTGTTGTCGTAGTGGTGGTCGATCGAGACGACCGTGTCGGCGGCGGCGATCACCGTCCGGTGGCCGTATCCCAGCCGGCGCACGGTCGCGCAGTCGAGCGTGAGCAGCGTCCAGCCGGCCAGCGACTCGGGATCGAGCCGCCGCTCGAGGCCGGTCACGTCGAGCAGCCGCAGCTCGCTCGGGATCGTCGAGCCCGGCTCGAGGTACGTCCGCACGGTCTTGTCGAGGGAGCGCAGGCCGGCCGCGGCGGCGACGAGCGAGCCGATCGCGTCGCCGTCGGGGTTCTCGTGGGTGGCCACGCAGACGCGATCCGCCGCGCGCAGCGCCGCGACCGCGCGCGCGAACTCCGGATCGGACAACCGCAAGGGCGTGTCGTCTTCCACACCCCCATGATACGGACGCTCCTTCGCGCAGTTCTAGTCGCCGTCGGCGAGCATCATCTCGCCCTCGACCGACGCGACCGCCGGCACGGACTTCTCCTCCTCGACGCCGTGCACGTACTTGCCGCCGCGCAGCCACGACGCCGCCGCGGCGATCAGGCAGGCCGCGATCGCGAAGTCGAACGCCTCGTGCAGGCCGTCCGAGAACGGCTTGGACATGAGCTGGGGGAAGTAGGTGCGCCCGGTCAGGTACGTCGCGTGCGCGTGCGAGAGGTGCGGCAACACCGGCCCGAGCAGCTGCTGCATCGGGTTGTAGCCGAGGAACGAGGCGAACAGCAGGCCGACCGGCGGCAGGTGCGACACTCGGGCGGCGTCCGCCTTCGGCACGCCCTGGGCGACCAGGCCGTGGTCGAGCGTCGCCGGCAGCGTGTTCGCCAGGCCGAGGATCATGAGCGAGAAGAAGATCCCGATCGAGAGGACGAGCGCCGAGTTCTGGAACGTGGTCGCCATCCCGGCGCCGGCGCCGCGGCGGTTCGCCGGCAGACTGTTCATGATCCCGGCCTGGTTGGGCGATGCGAAGAGGCCCATGCCCAGGCCGACGAGGAGCAAGAGGCCGCCGAACCAGAGGTAGTCGAAGTTCACCGGCAGCAACTCGAGCAGGAAGAAGCTGAGCGCCGCGACGAGCATCCCGCCGGTCGCGAACGGGCGGGCGCCGAAGTGATCGGAGAGGTAGCCGGACGCGGGCCCGGCGACCAGGAAGCCGACCGTCAGCGGCAGCATGTAGATACCCGCCCAGAGCGGCGTCGACGAGAAGCTGTAGCCGTGCAGCGGCAGCCAGATGCCCTGCAGCCACATGATCAGCATGAACATGAGCCCGCCCCGGCCCAGCGAGGCGAGCAGCGTGGCGATGTTCCCGGCCGTGAATGCGCGGATGCGGAACAGGCCGAGCCGGAACATCGGATCGTCGATCCGCGTCTCGATCGCCGCGAAGATCGCGAGCAGGACCAGCCCGCCGCCCATGCACACGAGCACCTTGGGCGACGTCCACCCCATCGTGTGGCCGCCGTACGGCTGGATGCCGTAGGTGATCCCGACCAGGATCGCGACCAGGCCGGCGGCAAAGGTGAGGTTGCCCCACCAGTCGATCCGGGCCGGCTGGCGGACGCCCAGGTCGACCAGCTTGCGCCACGACCACAGCGTCCCGAACAGGCCGACCGGCACCGACACCAGGAAGACGAGCCGCCACGAGACCGGGCCGAGCACGCCGCCGAGCACGAGGCCGATGAACGACCCGGCGATGCCGGCGACCGTGTTCACGCCCAGGGCCAGGCCGCGCTGGTTGTGCGGGAAGGCGTCGGTCAGGATCGCCGACGAGTTGGCGAACAGGAACGCGCCGCCGACGCCCTGGCCGATCCGCATGATGATCATCCACATCGCGCCGGCGCCGCCGTGCATCCACGTGATGGACAGCAGCACCGAGAAGAACGTGAAGATCCCGAAGCCGAGCGTGAACATGCGCACGCGGCCGTAGATGTCGCCGACCCGGCCGAAGCTGACGACGAGCACCGCCGTCGCGACCAGGAAGCCCATGATCATCCACAGGAGGTAGCTGGAGTTGCCGGCGCCGAGCGGGTTCAGGTGGATGCCGCGGAAGATGTCCGGCAGCGCGATCAGGACGATCGAGGAGTTGATCGTCGCCATCAGGATGCCGAGCGTCGTGTTCGACAGGGCGATCCACTTGTAGTGCGGGGACGGGGGCGTCTGCGGGTTCACACCTGCTCCTCGAACTCGTCGCGCAGCATCCGGATCCGGCGCCGCTTCTCGAGGAGCTCGTCCTCGAGCTGCTCGAGCGCCGCCCGGCGGGCGCGCACCAGCGAGACCTGCGTCTCGACGTGGCGCAGCGACTCGCCCAGGATCTGGGCGCGGTCTTCGGACGCGAGCGCGTCCGGGCCGTGCCAGCGCTCGCGCAGGACGGCGCGGGCGGCCTCGGCATCCATCCAGTCGCGCAGCTCGGCCAGGGTCAGGCCGAGCAGGTCGCGCACGCGGATCAGGTCGGCGAGCCGGGCCTCGTCCTCCTCGTCGTACAGGCGGTGGGCGCCCTCGGAGCGGCCGCGGTCAGGCAGCAGGCCGAGCTCTTCGTAGTAGCGCACGGTGCGCGGCGTGGCGCCGACCCGGCGGGCGAGCTCCCCGATGCGGAAGGGTGCCTCGGTGCCCTCCTCGGCGGCGGTCTTCTCGTTCGGAGTCATATTCACGTTAACGGAAGATAGCACAGGCGAGATGAGGATTTATCCGCTTCCAGAGCCTCCATCGACGTGATAATCTCCAGCGAACGTGAGAAACCGCGACGCCGGGGAAGCGCGATGAAGATCCGTTGGCACGGGCAGTCCGCCTACACGCTCACCGGCGCGGAGCACACGGTCGCCATCGACCCCTTCGGCGACATGGGCCCGCTCCTCGGCGGCCGCCTCCGGTTCGCGTATCCGCCCGTGCCCGAGCACGAGGCGCACCTGCTGCTCGTCACCCACGAGCACCGCGATCACACCGGCGTCGAGGCGATTGCGGGCGACCCGCACGTCGTCCGCTCGACGGCCGGCCGCTTCGAGACGCCGGTCGGCGAGGTGGTGGCCATCGCCTCCGAGCACGACGAGGAGGCGGGCACGAGCCGGGGCCCGAACACGATCTTCGTCTTCACCCTCGACGGCGTCCGCGTCTGCCACTTCGGCGACTTCGGCCAGACGGCGCTCCGGCCCGAGCAGCGCGACGCGATCGGCCCGGTCGACCTGCTCTTCCTGCCCGTCGGCGGCGGCCCCACGATCGGCGCCGACCAGGCCGCCGAGATCACCCGGACGCTCGACCCGCGCTGGGTGGTGCCGATGCACTACCGCACCCCGGCGATCGACTTCCTCGAGACCGCCGACGAGTTCCTGGCGCTGCACGACACCGTGGCCGAGACCGGCCCCGAGCACCGGCTCGAGCAGGACGGCGAGCGGGCGACCGGCGTCCTCCACATGGCCCCACCGGACCCCGGGGATTGAGGGGCGGACGGTGGCCCAGTCGATGCACTCGCTCTTCGCATACGGCCGGGCCTTCGAGACCGCGTTGTTCGCGGCGGGTGCGCTGGCCGTCATCGCCTGCCTCGTCTGCGTCGCGGTCGGCGTGCTCCCGGGCCACTGCGCCTGCTGGCGCCGGCGGCTGGCCGAGCGCCGCTACGTCCGGGCCGGGCTGCGCGACCTCGAGCACTACCTGAGCGCGCCGCCGCGCACCCGCCGTCACCACTAGGTCCCGCGCCACCACGCCGGCCAGGTCACCGCCAGGCCCGCAAGCATCGGCACCGTCGCGGGGATGGGCGAGGTCAGCTCGAGCACGAAGCCCCAGGCGAGCGCCGCCACGGCGACCGCGATCGCGGCCCGCACGCGGGGGCGAGTGCGGCGGCCGACGACGGCACCGAGCAGCGCGGGCGCGAGGAAGTCGAGCCAGCCCATGCTCGAGTTGCCCAGGTCGACCTGCTGGAGGGCGGGCAGCGGCTTGCTCTGGTGCGACGACACGCCCACCTGCGGCAGCGTCGCCTGCTGGAGCGCCGATGTGGTGCGCTCGACCTGGCGGTTCCCCCATACCAGGTAGACGTCGACGGCAATCAGGATGACCAGGCCGACGGCGAGGTAGCGGGCCGGCGTGATCGGACCGACGATCGCGGCGATGGCGAGGCAGGCCCCGCCGATCAGCGCCGCCCCGGCCGCCTCGGCCAGATGGCCGCCGGCCTGCCACGCGATCACGTACAGCACCGCCGCGGCGACGGCCGTCAGGTACGGCCATCGCCAGCGGGCGGCCCACCCCAGCACGCCGGCCAGGATCGGGGTCGCGAACGTCCCCAACCAGGCCAGCAGATCGGCGCCGGAGCCGCCGGCGACCCGCACGGTGCCGACGCCGATGACCATCGCCGCCGCCGGCCCGGCCAGGCCGAGAACGGCGTGGCGCCGGCTCGCGTCGCGGCCGACCGCCGGGATCGCCACGAGCGCGCCCTGGGCGAGGCACAGCGCCGTGTACCAGGGAAACAGGAACACCGTCGCGGGAAGGTAGATGATCGGCCGCGGCCGCCACGCGGGGTCATGCCGCAGGTAGGGTCTCCTGGAACGTTCCCGTAAATCACGACCGAAAGGCCGAAACGCACACGTGACGACACCGGTAGGCCTCGCGATCGTCGGCGCGGGCAGGATGGGGATCACGCATGCCGAGGCGCTGCGCGACGAGCCGTCGGTGCGGGTGAACGCGATCGTCGACCCCGCGGATTCGGCGCGGGAGGCCGCGCTTCGGGCAGCGCCCGGGGCGGCGGCCTTCGCTGACCTGGACGCGGCGTTCGCCGGCGGCGGGGTCGAGGCGGTGCTGATCGCCGCGCCGTCGCCGCTGCACCTGTCCCTGGTCGAGGCGTGCGCCCTGCGCCGCCTGCCGATCCTGTGCGAGAAGCCGTGCGGCACGACCGCCGCCGAGGCCCGGGCGGCGGCCGCGGCCGCAGACGCCGCGGGCTGCACGCTCCAGATCGGCTACTGGCGCCGGTTCGCGCCCGGGCTGCGCGCCCTGCGCGAGCGCGTCCTGGGAGGCGAGCTGGGCGAGCTCACGCTCGTCTCCTGCTACCAGTGGGACGGCGAGCCGCCCACACCCGAGTTCCGGGCATCGAGCGGCGGCGTCGCGGTCGACATGGGCGTGCACGAGCTCGACCAGCTGCGCTGGCTGACCGGGCAAGAGCTGGGCCCGTTCGCCGCCTCGGCGCAGCCACCGGCCGGCGCCGGGCCGGAGGGGCTCCAGCTGCTCGGGTCGCTGTCGGGCGGGACCGCAGCATTCGTCTCGCTCGGCCAGAGCTTTCCCTACGGCGACTGCGTGTGGGTCGAGGTCTTCGGCACCGCCGGCCACACCCTCGAGCGGGTGCTCTGGGGCGAGGGCGGCGACGAGGCGTTCCGGGTCGCGCTGCGCGCCCAGGCCCGGGCCTTCGCGGAGCGGATCGAGACCGGCGCCGCCGGCGACGCGGCCACCGCGAACGACGCGCTGATCGCGCTCGAGGCAGCCGAGCGACTCTAGCCGGAAGTTGCGCCGAGCACGTAGAGCACCAGCAGCCCTGCGAGGATGAGCGCCAGCGGCGGGGCGAGGATCGCGAGCGGAACGACCAGAGCCCCGCCGGCGACGAGCGCGACCGCAAGGGTGACGAGCACGAGCAACCAGCGCGCGAATCCTACGGCGAGACGGGTGAGGATTGCGACCATGGCGCCACGGTACGACCGTCCCCGCCGGCGGGCATCGGCCGAATGCCCTATATCCAGGCCCGATCAGCCCGGATCGGTGTCTGCCGCGAGCAGGTCGTGCTGCATCCCGAACAGCGTCGCCCCGGCCCGGGTCGTCACCCCCAGCTTGCGATAGATGTGCTGGAGGTGATGACCGACCGTGCGGTGCGAGACGTACAGCGTCCTGGCGATGTCCTTGTTCGTGTCGCCGCGGGCCAGGAGCCGCAGCACTTCGACTTCGCGCGTCGTCAGCCCGGCCGGCCATTGCCGCCGGCGTGGTCGGCGCGCGCCGGCGGAGAGCATCGCCTCCACGGCCGCGCCGTCCAGGCGCCCGGCCCGTACCTCGCGGCGAAGCTCGTCCGCCGCCTCGCCCGGCGTCCGCGCCGGACGGTGCGGACGGGCCTCGCCGAGCGCCTGGCACACGTCGGCGGCCTGGAGCACGCGAGCCGCCAGAGAGAGGTCGCCGGCCGCCGCGGCACGGTGATACCCGGACCCGTCGAGCCGCTCGTGGTGCAGGCCGGCGACGCGCACCGCGGCCTCCAGGCTGGGCACCCGCGCCAGCATTCGCTCGAGGTAGTACGTGTGCAGGCGCACCCGCTCCCACTCCCACTCGGTGAGCGGTCCGGCCTTCTCCCAGATGCTGTTCGGGACTCCTGCCCTGCCGAGATCGTGGACGAGGCCGGCCCGGCGCACGAGCCGGATGTCGGCCTCGGGGAGGCCGAGCTGCCTGGCCGCCGCCTCGGCGCGCTCGGCGACGCCCCGCGAGTGGCGGGAGAAGTACGGCGACTTCAGGTCGACGAAGTCGGCGAGGGCGGTCAGCGCGGCGTCCATGTCGCCGTCGGACAGGCGGCGGTCGGGGGAGGGCTCGGCGGCGAGCACCGCGTCCCACGACGTGACACCGTCGAGCCCGGCGGTCAGCGCAGGCGCCGCCGCGAGGAACCGGCGGGTGAGCGCGGGGTCGTACCAGCGCCCGGCCCGCCGCCGGATCACGCCGGCCATCGCGTCGAGGCCGTCCAGGCGGTGGAAGATCTCGGCGTCGCCCGCGATCGCGACGATGCGCGCGATCGGCACGATCTCTTCGCCGCCAAGCCCGCGCGGCTGGCCGCCGCCGTCCCAATGGGCGTACGTCTGCCCGAGTGCCGTGACGACGGAGTCGCCGAATCCGAGCCCGGCGGCCAGCCGTTGGGCGACCTCGAGGTGCGCTCGGGCCGCCTCCGACCACACGCCCGGCAGGCGCACGGCCGTCGCAGCCAGGGTGCGGGCACGCTCGAGCGGCGGGCGCCCGGCGCCGATCCGGCCGACGGCGTAGGCCATGATCTGGGGCCTGCGCGTGAAGCCGTGCGACAGGATGCCCGATCGGGCCGCCAGCTCGTCGCCGAAGAGACGCGACGCCTCCCGCGAGTCCGCCATGCAGCCGATGCGGCGAAGCAGCGCCACGTCGTAGACGTCGCGGAGCTCCGCCTCGGGCAGCCCGAGCTCGCGGGCGAAGCCCACTGCAAGCAGGCAGCCCCGCAGCACGTGCTCCATCGGCTGCCCGACGCCCAGGTCGCTCGCGAGCGAGAGCGCCGCCACGAGCTCGGCAAGGCGGACCTCGTGGACCGCGTCCGCCCGCCTGCCCGGCGTGGCACGAACGGCCGCCATCAGACGACCGCTCCCGCCATCGCGCGTGCGACGTCCGTGATCGCGCCGGCGGACGGCAGCGGCGAGCGGATCGCCGGAGCCAGGAACGCGACGAGGCGCTCGGCGGTGCCCTCGACGTCATCGGGGTCGAGCAGGCTCAGGGTCGTGCCGGTGTTTGCGAGCAGGTAGGTGATGATCGCGACGACGCACCGGAGCCGCCACCAGAGCTCGGCCGGCGGGGCTTCCGGCACGGCCAGCGCCAGGGCGTCGACGAACCGGGCGCCGAGATCGCCGAACACGTCGCGCAGGACGCGCCCGACGACCTCGTCGGGCTCGGTCGCGGAGCGTCCGGAGAAGCGCGCGAGGATCAGGCCGCGTTCACCGAGATCGCGGATCAGAATCAGATCGGGGCAGAGAAACGCGCTCAGGATCGCCTCGACGCTGGGCGCCCCGTCGGCCGCGGCGATCGCCTCGTCCAGCAGCCGCAGGCGCTCGGCGTTGACCGGCGCGACGATGCGCTCCATCGTCGCCCGTAGGAGCTGCTCCTTCGAGCCGTAGTGGTAGTGGATCGCCGCGACGTTGACGCCCGCTTCGCGTGTGATCCCGCGCAACGACGTACCCGCGAAGCCGTGCAGCGCGAACTGGCGCTCGGCGGTGTCGAGGATGCGGCGGCGGGTGGCGTCCCGGGACATCCAGATCATCATCGCCGCTCGCGCGCAGAAAATCAAACGCCTGTTTGAAGTAGGTGTTTGAAATATGGGTCAAACGGCCGATGCGCTGCCGCCCGGGCACCGGTTGACTGGCCGGGTGCACCGTGAACGACACCAAGGAGCGCCACATGCGCAATGACTCACGCGACCGCCCGATCATCGACGTGCGCCGGCTGGGCAAGACCTATCCGGGCAAGGTCGAGGCGGTCAAGGAGGTCGACTTCCAGGTGGCCCCCGGCGAGGTGTTCGGCCTGCTCGGGCCGAACGGCGCCGGGAAGTCGACCACGATCGGGATGCTCACGACCACCATCCTCCCGAGCAGCGGCACGGCCCGCCTGGCGGGCTACGACGTCGCCCGGCAGCCGCTCGCGGCCCGCCGCATCTCGAGCGTCGTCTTCCAGGACGCCGTGATCGACCGGCCGCTCACCGGCCGGCGCAACCTCGAGCTGCACGCCCGGCTGTGGCGAGTCGATCGATCGACCGCCCGCGACCGCATCGCCGAGGGCGTCGAGACGTTCGGCCTCGACGACATCGTCGACCGGCCGGTCGCCACCTACAGCGGCGGGCAGCGGCGCCGCCTCGAGATCGCGCGCGCGCTCGTCTCCAGCCCGCGCGTGCTCTTCCTGGACGAGCCCACTGTCGGCCTCGATCCTCGCATCCGGCACGAGCTCCTCGACGTGATCGGGACACTGCGGGCGCGGTCGGAGATGACCATCGTCCTGACGACCCACTATCTGGACGAGGCCGAGCGGCTGTGCGACCGGGTCGCGGTGATGCGCCTCGGCGAGATCGTCGCCCTGGACACGCCCGCCGCGCTGCTGGCCGGCCTCGGCCGCGAGATCGTCGAGCTCCGCGTCGCCGGTGACGCGCAGGCCGGCCTCGCCGTCCTGCAGGCACAGGGCATCGCCGACGACAGCGCATTCGTGGTCGGTTCGACGCTAACCGTCCCCCTCCGCGATCGCACCGCCGGCGACGCGATCGCCGCGATCGACCGCATCGGGCTGCCCGTGACCTCGATCGGCAGCCGCCCGCCGACCCTCGACGACGTCTACCTGCGCCTCACCGGCGACCGCATCTCCGCGGCCGCCTGACCTCGAAGGAGACCTGACGCACATGTCCACCCTCGCCACTCCCGTGCCGGTCGCGCGCAAGGCGCCGGCCTTCATCAACCTCCAGGCGCTCGCCACGCTGGTGCGGCGCCGGTTCACGCTCACGGCCCGGACGCCGCGCGAGCTCGTCGTGCCCCTCTTGACCCCGGTGCTGTTCGCGCTCGTGATCGCGCCGGCGCTGCGAAACGCGCTGCACACGTCCGCAGCCTACGAGGCGTACGTCGCCACCGGCACGCTCGGCCTGCTGATCCCGCTGAACACCATGTTCGCCGGGCTCGGCGTGATCGGCGACCGCGAGACCGGCGCCCAGCCGGAGCTGCTGGCAGCCCCCATCCCCCGGACCCTGCTCGTCCTCGCGAACCTCGTCGTCGCCCTCGGCGTGACGGCGCTCCAGGTCGGCGTGCTGATCGTTGCCGCCCTGGCGCGCGGGATCGACTTCAACGCCTCGGCGTCGGGGACGCTGTGGTTTGCGGCAGCGGCGACGCTCTTCGCCATCGGCATGTACGGGATCGCCGAGACGCTCGCGGCCCGCGTGCCCCGGCAGGAGGAGTACATCTCGCGTGTCCCGGCCATCGCGATCGTGCCGTGGTTCCTGGCCGGGTCGCTCTTTCCCATCGTCGCGATGCCTCAGGGCCTGACGTACTTTTCGAAGCTGCTGCCTCTGACACACGGCCTTGCGCTGGTGCGCTACGGCCTGCTCGGCGACCGCAGCGGCCTCGAGAACATCTGGGGCATGAGCTCGACCGGCATGATGGCCGCGCTCAGCCTGGGAGTCGTCGCGCTCTTCGCCGCCGTCCTGACGGCCGTGTCGATCCGCGTCTTCACGCGTTCGGCGGTGCGTTGAGATGCGTCGCCTCGCGCATTTCAGCGCTCGGCACCGCGGGCTCGTGCTCGCCGCATGGGCTGTCGCGCTCGCCCTGGTCTCGGCCGCCTCGATGGCGGTCGGGAGCAGGTTCCAGAACAACCTGTCGCTGCCCGGGACGGACTCGTCCCGGGCGGTGAAGCTCCTGGACACGCGCTTCCCCGCGGTTGCGGGTGATCAGGACCAGATCGTCTACCGCACCCGGACCGGGTCGCTGACCGCGCCGGCCACCCGCTCGTCGATCAGGCGGTCGCTGTCCCGAATCGCGGCGTTGCCGCACGTGGCCGACGTCGCGGCCCCGTTCGGGCGAGGCGCGCCTCCTGATTCGATCGCTCCCGGCGGGAGCATCGGGTACGCGACCGTCACGTTCGACGAACAGGCCGGCGACCTCCCCACCGCCGCGATCGATGCGGTCGTCCGCACGGCGCGATCGATCCAGTCGCCCGGGCTCGAGGTCGAGCTCGGCG
This sequence comes from Gaiellales bacterium, assembly GCA_036273515.1. Lineage (GTDB taxonomy): Bacteria > Actinomycetota > Thermoleophilia > Gaiellales > JAICJC01 > JAICJC01. The sequence continues at coordinate 15,625 of DASUHM010000011.1, read as the reverse complement.
GCCAGGCGATCGAGCAGACCCAGAGGCCCTCGCTGGGCGCGGCGACCGCGATCGGCCTCGCCGCCGCAGTCGTCGTCTTACTCCTCAGCTTCGGGTCGTTGCTGGCGATGGGTCTGCCGATCGTGACGGCGCTCTTCGGGCTCGGTACGGGCCTCGGCCTGGTCGCCTTCACGAGTCACGCGGTCGACATGGCGTTCTTCGTTCCCCAGGTCGCGGCGATGATCGGGCTCGGCGTCGGGATCGACTACGCGCTCTTCATCGTGACCCGTTACCGGCAGGCGTACCGCGAGAACGGCGGCGACGTCGCGACGGCGCTCGAGTCTGCGATGGACACCGCCGGCCGCGCCGTCCTCTTCGCGGGAATGACCGTCGTGATCGCGCTTCTCGGCATGTTCGCGCTCGGGGTTGGCTTCCTGGACAGCATCGGGGTCGCCGGGTCGGTGACGGTCGTCCTGATGCTGGCCGCGTCGGCGACGCTCCTGCCGGCACTGCTCAGCCTGCTGGGCGAGCGGCTCGGACGCGGGCGGCGGGGGCGGACGACAGCCGGGGAAACGGGCCTGTGGACGCGGTGGATCGGAGCGATCCAACGCCACCCCTGGCCGACGGCCGTCGCGGCGACAGTCCTGATGCTGTCGCTCGCGGCCCCGGTGATCTCGCTGCGGCTGGGGCTGAGCGACGCCGGAAACGATCAGCGCTCGACCACGACCAGGAGGGCCTACGACCTGCTCGCGGCCGGATTCGGGCGGGGCGCAAACGGACCGCTCGAGGTCGCCGCGGAGCTGCCCCGCCCCGGCGCCACCTCCGGCATCCGGCGCCTGACGCTGGCCCTTCGCGACACGCCCGGTGTGGCCGCGGTCGGCACTCCGCGACTGAACGCCGCCCGGACGGCCGCGATCGTCTCGGTGGACCCGTCGTCGGGGCCGCAGGACGCTGCCACGGCGGCCCTGGTGCGGCACCTGCGTGCGGCCGTGATCCCGCCCGTGGCGGCCGCGTCGGGGATGCGGGTGTACGTGGGCGGGTGGACCGCGACCGCGATCGACTTCTCGCACGTCCTCCACTCCAAGCTGGCGCTGTTCGTCGGGGTCGTCGTCGCACTCTCGGCGCTGCTCCTCATGGTCGTCTTCCGCTCGCTCGTGATCCCCGTGCAGGCGGCGGCCATGAACCTGCTCTCGATCGGCGCATCGATGGGCATCGCCACGGCGATCTTCCAGCACGGCTGGCTGGGCGGCCCGCTGGGTATCCGACCCGGCCCCATCGACGCGTACGTGCCGGTGGTCGTGTTCGCGATCGTGTTCGGGCTCTCGATGGACTATCAGGTGTTCCTCGTCAGCAGGATCCACGAGGAGTGGAAGCGGACGGGCGACACGACGGCGTCGATCCGCGTCGGGTTGGTACGGACCGGACGGGTCGTGACGGCCGCCGCCGCGGTCATGATCGTCGTCTTCCTCTCCTTCGTGGGTGGTCACAACCGCGGGCTGGAGCTGTTCGGCGTGAGTCTGGCGAGCGCGGTATTTCTGGACGCGATCGTCATCCGCATGATCCTGCTGCCCGCCGTCCTCCAGATCCTGGGCGGCGCCACGTGGGTCTTCCCGGCCTGGCTGGATCGGCGACTGCCGCGGGTGGCCATCGAGCCGCCCCAGCCGGTATCGGTGCTCCGAGAACCATCACCCTCGACCACAGGGTGAGATAGTGCGGGCGGCAGGAGGCGCCCACGAGCGAGGACCAGCGCCACGGAAGCGGCTCCGGCGGCCGCCGCGAGGACGAACGCCGCCTGCGGCCCGGCGTGCTCGGAGGCCGCCCCGGCGACCGCCGAGCCGGCGGCCGCCCCGATCGCGACGGCGGTGCCGAGCCAGGCGAACGCCTCGGTCTCGGTGCCGGCCGGCGCCGCATCGTCGACCATGGCGTAGACGACCGCGTAGGTCGGCGCGATCGCCGTGCCACCGAGCACGAGCACGGCCGCCATCGCGAGCACGCTGCCGGCGGCCGCGACGAGCAGCAGGTGACCACAGGCCAGCGCGGCGAGCACGAGGGCGAGGCCGGACGCGCCGCGCAGGCGCGCCCCGAGGCGGACGGCAGCCATGCCGCCGATCAGCGATCCGGCGCCCCACAGGCCGAGCAGCGGGCCGGCAGACGCGGTGCTACCGAGCCTCGCCGTGGCGGCCGCGACGCCCACCTCGACGGCGCCGAAGAGGACGCCGACGGCGATCAACACGAGCACGAGGGTGCGCATCGCCGGGGAGCGCAGGCAGCCGCCGCGGCCGGGATTGCCGTCGCCGGACGGGCGCCGGCCGCGTGAGGCAGGCTCGGCCGCGAATGCGGTGGTCGCGACCAGGAGGACGGCGCCCGAGACGGCCAGGGCGATGCCGGTCGAGCTGATGGCGCCGAGGGCGAGCACGAGCGGCGGGCCCAGGATCCAGGTCAGCTCGGCGGCGGTTGCGTCGAGGGTGTAGGAGGCACGCACGGCCTCCTGGTCGGGCAGGATCCGCGGCAGCGCGGTGCGCAGGCAGGCGCCGAGCGGCGGCGACGCCAGGCCGATGCCGAATGCCAGGGCGACGAGCGCCGGGACAGGCGCGCCGGCCGGCATGAGCGCGATGACGCCCAGGAGCGCCGCCGACGCCACGGCGCTGCCGATCAGCACCAGGGTCTGGCCGCAGCGGTCGACCAGCCGGCCGAGGAACGGGCCGCCGATGCCGAGCGCCGCGCCGTAGATGCCGGCGACCAGCCCGGCGGCCGCGAACGAGCCGGTGAGATGGCGGGTGTGCACCAGCAGGCCGATGCTGAAGGTCGGGAGCGGCAGCCGGGCGAGGACGGAGACGGCAAACAGGCGAAGCGCCCCGGGTGTGGAGGTGATCGAGTGCATGCGTCACAAGGTAGACTGCGACTGGTACACACACCAGATCCACTTTTTGAGCCATGGACGATACCAGTCAGCCGATCGAGCTCCTCGTCTCCGTCGACCGCCACGGCCCGGCGACGCTGGGCGCGCAGATCGAGGACCAGCTCCGCCGCGCCATCCGCGCAGGGGCGCTGCACACCGCCGCGCAGGTGCCGTCGACGCGCGATCTCGCCCGCCAGCTCGGCATCTCCCGCCGCGTCGTCGTCGACGCGTACGCCCAGCTCGCGGCCGAGGGCTACCTGACGCTGCGCCGGGGCGCCCGGCCGCAGGTCGCGGCCGCCCCCGCGGGCGAGCAGGCCGAGCCGGCGACAGCGCCCGCCCCTTCCCCGCCCCGCTACGACTTCCGCCCCAGCCATCCTGACGTGTCGTCCTTCCCCCGGGCCGGCTGGCTGCGGGCGCTGCGAGGCGCGCTCGCGACCATGACCGACGCCGAGCTCGGCTACGGCGACCCCCGCGGCGTCGAGGTCCTGCGTGCAGGCCTCTCGGATTACCTCGGCCGCGTCCGCGGCGTCGTCTCGGCGCCCGAGCGCGTGCTCGTCACGTGCGGCTACTCGCAGGCCCACGACCTGATCTGCCGCTCGCTGGCGGCCGCCGGGGCGCGGCGGATCGCCTTCGAGGACCCGAGCGACGACGAGCGGCGGCTGACTGCGCAGCGGGCCGGGCTCGACATCGCCGCGATCCCGGTGGACGCCGAGGGCATCCGGGTCGAGGAGCTGGCCCGATCCGGGGCGGACGCGGTGATCGTGACGCCGGCCCACCAATTCCCGACCGGGGTCGTGCTGAGCGCGGAGCGGCGCACGGCCCTGCTGGCCTGGCTGCGTGAGGCGAACGCGCTCGCGATCGAGGACGACTACGACGCCGAGTACCGCTACGACCGGGCCGCGGTCGGCGCGCTCCAGGGGCTCGCGCCCGAGCGGGTGATCTACGCGGGGTCGGTATCGAAGACGCTCGCCCCGGCGCTGCGGCTGGGATGGCTCGTGCTGCCGCCGGCGATCCTCGAGCCCGTGACCTACGAGAAGCACCTCGCCGACATGGGCAGCTCCCGCGTCGACCAGCACGCGTTCGCCGGCTTCCTCGCCCGCGGCGAGCTCGACCGCCACCTGCGGCGGATGCGCGCCCGCTACCGCAGACGCCGCGACGCGCTCGTCGAGGCGCTCGCCGCCGAGCTGCCCGAGGCGACCGTCGAGGGCATCGCCGCCGGCCTGCACGCCACCGTCCGCCTGCCCGGGAGCGACGACGAGGAGCGCATCCTGGCGGAGGCCGGGGCGCGCCGGATCGCGCTCGGCACCGTGGCCCGGTATCGCGTCGCGCCGGGCCACCGGCCGCTGCTCCTGCTCGGGTATGCGACCCAGCCGGAGCCGACGATCCGGGCCGGGGTCACGGCCCTGCGCGAGGCCGTGGCGGCCGCCCGGGCCTAGCTCGTCACGCTGTCGAGGTTGCTCTCGTGGACGCGCTGGTACGGCGCGAAGTAGTCGATCCAGCCCGCGTCGAGGGAGCCGGCCACGAACGCGCGCAGGTCGGCGTCCTCCGGCCGCGGGTCGCGGGCGTGACGCAGCAGATCCTCGACGTAACGCTCGGTCGCCAGGATCAGTCCCTCGTCGTAGCCGCCTGCGGTGATCCGCTCGACGCTGCCGTGGTTCGGATAGATCCGGGCCGCGCCGAGCGCGCGCAGGCGCTCGAGCTCCTCCAGGTGGCGGGTGAGCCCGTCCGGCTCGGACACGTAGGTGACCGTGTCCTCGAGCGTGTCGCCGGCGAGCAGGATGCTCTCGGCCGGGATGTGGAGGACGGTCGCGTCGCGGCTGTGGATGTCGAACTCGAGCAGGTCGACGCCGACGCTGCCGACATCGAGATGCAGCGCGCCCGAGAACGCCCGCGTCGGCAGGATGAGCGGCGAGATCGCCGGCGGGCCGGACTTGCGCCCTTCCTCGATCTCGGCCCGGTGCTCGGTCATGAGCTCGGCGGTGAGGGCGTTTGCGATCACCTCGCAGTCCGCAAACGCCTCGGTGCCGGCGATGTGGTCGAGGTGCCAGTGGCTGAGGACGACGGTGATCCGGCTCGCCCCGCGGCGCTCGACCTCGTCCCGGATCGCGCGGGCGTGCGGCACGGAGACGTGGGTGTCGTAGACCAGCGCGTCGGCGCCGTCGACGACGGCGAAGCTGCAGGTGCCGAGGGAGAGCGCGCCGTCCTCGACCCAGGTCGCGTCCGGGCCGAGCTCGGGGCCGGACATGCGCCCGTCGTAGAAGCCGAGCAGCGTGTCGGTCAGCTCGAAGGTGCGCAGGTTGGACGTGTCCACGGCCGCCCGAGGGTACACGAGCCCGGGTGGAGGCCGGGGAGTAGCGTGCGGGCCGTGGACACCCTGGCCGGCACGGCTCTCGCGGTCGCCGCGGCGACGATGTTCGGGCTCGGGACCGTGCTGCAGGCCGAGATCGCGGCCGCGGCGCCGGCCGCCGACGCCCTGCGGGTGCGGCTGCTGGTGCGGCTGGCGCGCTCGCCGCGCTGGCTCGTCGGCGCGTTCGTGACGCTGGTCGGCTGGAGCCTCCAGGTGGCGGCGCTCCTGCTCGCGCCCGTGACCGTGGTGCAGCCGGCGCTCGCGTTCACCGTCGTCGCGGTGGTCGTGCTGGCCTGGGCGATGACGGACGAGCGGCTCGGCCGGCGCGAGACGGCGGCCGCGTGCGTGCTCGCCGCCGGCATCGGCGGCGTCGCGGCGCTCTCCCCGGCTCGAAGTGCGGGGCACGCCGACGCACGGCCGCTGGCGGCGGTCATCGTTGTGCTGGCGATTGCCGGAGCCGCGCCGCTCGTGCGCCGGCGGTCGGTCTGGGTCGCGCGGCTGCTGCCGATGGCGGCCGGCGCCGCGTTCGCGCTCTCGGCGATCACGACCAAGCTCCTCACCGACGCCGGCACCGGCGCTCCCGTCACGGCCGCCGCGTTCCTCGTGGCCACGGCGCTCGCGTCCGCCACCGGGGGCATCGACGAGCTGAGCGCGCTGCGGACCGCCGGCCCGGCGACGGTCGCGCCGCTCGTGCTGGCGACACAGACGCTCATTCCGGTGGCGCTCGCGCCGGCCCTCTTCGGCGAGACCTGGCCGGCGTCGGCCGGACGCCGGCTCGGCCTGGCAGCCGCCATCGCCGCGGTCGCCGGCGGCGCCGTCGTGCTCGGGCGCGCTCGCGGCTTCGCCTCCGTCGTGGAGGAGGTTCACGACCTCGGCGCGAGCAGCTCCGAGCAGGCGGCGTCGGCGAACCAGCGCTCGTAGCGGCTTGCCGACCACCCCCGCGCCCCGACCAGCAGGTGCCACACGTCGGGGTGGTTGACCGGGCCGGAGCGCGCCCAGCGCGTGCACCCGCCTGACGACCGCCCGCTGGTTCCGGTGGAACTCAGCCTGGATGCGCTCCCACAGCTCGGCGATGTCGGGATCGGCAGGAGCGGCATCACGGATGACGCGCAGGAGCGTCGCCGCCCGCTCCTTCACCCGCCGCGAGTTGCGCGCGTTCAGGCGCAGCACCCGCTCTGGGTCGGGCTCCTCGAGTACCTCGCGGTACCAGTCGCGCGCGGCCACAGGCAGGTCGGCCTCGTCGCCGCGCAAGCGCAGGTGCCAGAGCGTGCGCAGGACGCCGCTCTTCGTCTCGAAGGCGACGTAGACGGTCTTGAGCGCGACGCCCGCCTCGGCGGCGATGGCACCCATCGACGTGCCCGGATAGCCGTCGCGGACGAAGCGCCGCTCGGCCGCATCGAGGATCTGCGCACGGGTCGCGGCGGCCTGCTGGCGGCGCCTGGGCGACTCGTAGCGACGGGTGGGATTGACAGGCTCGCGATGTGGGACGGCGTCGCGCCTGCGTGGGGCGCGAACGCCGACTTCGTCGACGCGCGCGGCCTCGAGGTAACGACGGCGCTGCTCGACCGGACCGACCCGGTGCGGGGCGAGCGGGTGCTCGAGCTCGCTGCCGGGCCGGGCAGCGTCGGCCTCGCCGCCGCCCGCCTGGTCGGGGCCGAAGGCGAGGTCGTCGTCTCGGACGTCTCGCCCCGGATGACGGCCGTCGCCGCCGGGCGGGCGGCAGCCCGCAAGCTGGCGAACGTCCGCGCGGAGGTGCTCGACCTCGAGCGGATCGCCGTCGCCGAAGCGTCGTTCGACGTCGTCCTCTGCCGCGAGGGGCTGATGCTCGTGCCCGACCCGGCCGCGGCGGCGCGGGAGATCCTGCGCGTGCTGCGGCCGGGCGGCCGGTTCGCGCTCAGCGTGTGGGGGCCGCGGGCGCGCAACCCGTGGCTCGGCGTCATCTTCGACACGCTCACGGCGGCGAGCGGCGCGCCGGTGCCGCCTCCGGGCATTCCCGGCCCGTTCTCGCTCGACGACGCCGGCCGGTTGGAGGGGATCCTGGCCGGCGCCGGGCTCGCCGACGTCGTCGTCGACGAGGTGCCGACGCCCTACCGCGCGGCCACCGTCTCCGAGTGGTGGGAGCGCAGCGCCGCGCTGGCGGGGCCGACGGCAACGCGCCTCGCGGCCCTTCCCGAGTTCGCCCGCCAGACGCTCATCGCCAAGGGCGGAGAGGCGATCGCCCCATACGCGACGGCCGACGGGCTCGACATCCCCGGCATCAGCCTGGTGGCATCCGGCCGGCGCGCGTAGCGCCCCGCCTCACCAGCCGGTGCGCAGGACGAGGTCGAGCTGGTCGACGAAGAAGTCGGCGCTCTCGCGCGTGATGCAGAGCGGCGGCTTCACCTTCAGCATGTTCAGGTGGTCGCCGGTCGGCTGGACGACGATGCCGCGCTCGCGCATGCGCTCGCAGATCGCCTCGCACACCTCGGTCGCCGGCTCGCGCGTCTCCCGGCTGCGGACGAGCTCGACGCTCGCGTAGAGGCCGATGCCGTGGACGGCGCCGATCAGCTCGTGCCGCCCGGCCAGCTCGCGCAGGCGGGCGAGCAGGTGCTCGCCGACGACGCGCGCGTTCTCCTGCAGGCCCTCGGACTCGATGGCGTCGATGACGGCGAGGCCGGCCCGGCAGCTGACGGGATTGCCGCCGGTCGAGGAGAAGAAGCTGCCCTCGGCGGCGAACGACTCGGCGATCTCGCGGCGGGTGATGACGGCGCCCATCGGATGCCCGTTGCCGAGCGCCTTGGCGATGGTGACGACGTCGGGCGCGACGCCCTGCTCGAGGAACCCCCAGAAGTGGTGGCCGAGCCGGCCGTAGCCGACCTGGATCTCGTCGGCGATGCAGACGCCGCCCGCGGCGCGCACCGCCCCGTACACCGCCTCCAGGTACCCGGGCGGCAGGAGGATGCCGCCCGCGTTCCCGTGGACGGTCTCGGAGATGAACGCCGCCGGCCGTTCGCCCCGCTCCGCCAGGCCTGCGATGACGGCGAGCGCGTCGCGGACGTACGCCGGAGCGCTGTCCGGGCCGCGGTGGGTGCCGGAGTACGGGTTGGGCGAGTCGACCAGCCGGATCCACGGCGGCCGCGTCTCGAGCGCGCGCGGGTTGTCGGCGACCGACGTCGAAATGGCGTCGGCGGCCATCGACCAGCCGTGGTAGGCCTCGCGCATCGCGACGACGATCTGGCGCCCGGTGTGCGCCCAGGCCAGCCGCAGCGCGAGGTCGGTGGCCTCGGTGCCGCTGTTCACGAGCAGCACCGTGTCGAGGCCGTCGGGCGCGAGGCCGGCGAGCCGCTCGCAGAAGTCGGCCACCGCCGAGTAGTTGAAGCGCGAGTTGGTGTTGAGCAACCGGGCCTGGCGGGAGATCGCCCGGGCCACGCCGGGGTGGGCGTGCCCAACCACGCTCACGTTGTTCACCATGTCGAGGTAGACCCGCCCGGTCGTGTCGATCAGGTGGTGGCGCCAGCCCCGCTCGATCTGGGGCGGCTCGGCGTAGTAGTGCGGCTGGACGCGCGCGAACACATGGTCGCGGCGGGCGAACACCCGGGCGGCGTCGACGTCCGGCGCGGTGCAGTCGAGCCCGAGGAGCGGCGAAGGGTCGGGACAGACCCGCCGCCACGCCGCGGCCGCCGACGGTGTCGCGAAGGCGGGCGGGTCGGCGTCTGGGACGACGCAGAGCTGCACGCGGAGCCGGCCCGACGCGGCGACGGCGCCGACGGGATCGCCCCCGGCGACCTGATCGCCCGCCCGCACCGACGGGTCGACACCGTCGAGCAGGACGGTCGCGGCGTCGCACTCGATGACGAGTCGGCCAGACCCGGCCTCGACGACGGCGCCCTCGGCCGGCGCGGTCACGGCGCGGCCGGCGGCGACGGCGACCTCGGCGTGCAGGGCGCAGGTGGCGGGCTCGTCGGCGCCGTGGATCCCGGACCGCGAGAGCCGGTGCTCGCCGTAGCGGGCGAGCGCAACCCGGCCGGCGGCGGCGAGGACCGCGTCCTCGACGCCGGGCTCGAGCCACCGCCCCTCGTCGAGCGCCTCGCTGGTCGCCGACAGGTCGGCGATCCCGACCTGCTCCGCCTCGAGCCCCGCGACTACCGGTGTGAACTTGGGCACGGGCGCTGGAGCCGGGTCGGGCAGCGCGACGGCGTCGCGGATCGCCGCCTCCGCCAGCGCCCACGGCACCGCGGCCGCCGCCTCGAAGATCGCCCAGTCGAGGTCGCGGTTCGTCGCGACATAGCCGTTGCGCGGATCGAGGGCGAGCTGCTTCTCGTCGGCGGCGACGAGGGTCGCGCCGCGCAGGACGACGAGCGGCCACAGCGCCTCGACGTCGGCCCCGTCGAGCGGCACGATCGCGTCGAACGCGGAGACGGCGGGAAGCCAGCCGAGCGGATCGCCCCCGACCTGGTGGAGCAGCGCGGCGCACGTGACCGCGAGCTCCGCGGCGACCCAGCTGCGGCTCATGTCGCCGAAGTCGATCAGGCCGCACGGCCACGCCCGCCGGTCGGGCCCGATCGCGCCGACCACGTTGTCGCCGGTCACGTCGCCGTGGATCGGTGCGATCCGCAGGTCGGCCTGCACCCGCGCCAGCCGCTCGCAGGCGGCGGCCGTGACCGCGACGACCCGCTCGCGCCGGACCGGGTCGGCCACGTGCGGTGCGAACGAGGCGACGACGGCCGCGCCGTGGCGGAGATCCCACTCCAGCCGGCGATGCAGCCCCGGCGCGTCGAAGTCGGCGAACGCGCGGCACGCCGAAGCGGCCAGGCCGCCCATGCGGGCGCGGACGGCCGGGGCCAGGTAGCCGAAGCTCGAGAGCGGCGTGCCGTCGAGGAACGTGAGCAGGCGGACGGCGAGGTCGCGGTCGCCGACGCGGGCATGCTCGAGGGTGGCCGCGCCGCGCGACTGCTGCGGCCGGGGGACGGGCAGGCCGGCGCGGGCGAGGTGCTCCATCGCCGCGTTCTGGCTCTCGAGCCAGACCTCGGGCACGGCCGGGTTCGCGATCTTCAGGACGTAGCGGCCGTCGTCGGCGTCGATGCGGAAGTTGCGGTCCTGCTGGCTGCCGAGCTCGGTGATCGCGCCCGTGACGCCGAAGACGCGCACCGCGATGTCCGCCGCCTGCTCCGCGCTCACGTCCGGCGGCTGCGTCTCGGCCGTTGCGAACATCGCCATGTCGGTACCCCCGCCGCTGCGAGGGGCGTTGGAGGTCTCCATGACGCGGACAGCCTACAGGGGGCGCCCGAAGCCGCCCCCTGGACGTGCCGGAACCGGGACCGCTACGAGAGGACGAAGCGGCTGAAGAGCGCGTCGAGCTCTTCGGCCGTGCGCGCCAACTCCTGGGCGGAGGCGGCGATCTCCTGGGCGGATGCCGACGTCTGCTGCGTCGACGCCGAGACCTGCTGGGTCGAGGCGGACGACTGCTGCGCGACGCTGGCCACCTCGCCGGTGACCGCGACGATCCGGTCGACCCGGGTGCGGATGTCCTCGATGGCGGAGCCGATGTTGTCGAAGGCGCCGCGCGTCGACTCGACGATGGTGACCGACTCCTCGGCGCGGTTCGCACCCTCCTCGACGATCGTGACGGTGCGGTGCGTCTCGGTCTGCATCTCGCCGATCAGGTGGGCGATCTGCTCGGCGGCCTGCTGCGACTCCTCGGCCAGCTTGCGCACCTCCTCGGCGACGACGGCGAAGCCGCGGCCCTGCTCGCCGGCACGGGCGGCCTCGATGGCGGCGTTCAGCGCCAGCAGGTTGGTCTGGCCGGCGATGCCGGTGATCGTGTCGACGATGCCGCCGATCTGCTCGGACTTGCTGGAGAGGCCGGAGATCGCGGCCGTGATGTCCGCGGCCGACGAGCGCATCGCCGCCATCGCATCGCTGGCCTGCCGGGACGCGGCCACGCCGTCGCGGGCCGAGACGCTCGCCTCCTCGGCGGCCCCACCGGTCTCCATGCTGGACGTGCGCGCCTCCTCGACCATCTGCAGCTGGCGCTCGGCGCCGGCGGCGACCTCGGTGATCGCGGACGCGATCTCGCCGACCGCCCGGCCGGCCTCTTCCGACGTCGAGGCCATCTCGGCCGACGCGGACGACACGGTCGCGGCGGCGGACCGCATGCTGCGAAGGACGCCGGTCAGGCTCTCGCGGCTGGAGTTGTAGGCCTCCACCGAGTCGACGGTGCGGTCGCGGATGCCGTTGACCGCCTCGGCGATCTGGCCGAGCTCATCTCCGCCGGGGTTCTCGATGCGGGGCGTGGACGGCGTGGCGACGAAGGTCAGGTCGCCCTCGGCGATCTTGGCGAGGCCGGTGCGCAGGTCGGTGACGTCGTCATTCTGCAGCATCGTCAGCCGTTCGAGCACCGGGCGGACGGCCCTCTTGATGCCGCGCGTGAGCAGGTAGCCGACGGTGGCGACGGTCACGAGCAGCACGGCCAGGAGGGCGACGGTGAGCGTCCGCGCCGACGAGTACGACGAGGAGGACGCGGCGATCGACTGGGCGGCGTCGGCGTTCTCGGTCTTGATCAGCCGCGCGAGCAGGTTCTCGATCGACGAGAACGTCGGGTCGCCCTTCTCGAGCACCCCGGCGCCGCGCGCGATCTGGCGCGCGTCGCTGACTGCGATGAAGTTCGAGGTCTGGGCGAGATACTCGGTGTAGAGCGCGCGGATGCGAGCCAGGATGCGCATGTCCGTCGGGTTGGTGTCGTGCTTGGCGAATGCGGCCAGCGCCGACGTGAAGTCGTTCTGGTCGCTCTGGATCTCGCCGGCCACGCCGGTCTTGTCCGCGGCGGTCGAGACGGTGAGGTGCTCGCGCTGATGGCGAACGAGCGTTTCGATGGCGATCGACGCCTGGTCGATCCCGCTGACGGACGGCAGCACCGTCCCACCCACGTGCGATGCGCGCCCGTTCATGGAGCTCATGCTCATGAGCGCCACACCACCCAGGACGAGCGAGACCACGACGACGACGCCGAAGCTGCCGTACAGCTTCTGGCCCAGCGACATGTTCCGGATCCACGTGAGGCGCACGACGAGCTCCATTCGATGAGGGAAGGCCGCGGCGGAAGAGCGCAGCCGCGACGAGTAGTCGGCGCTCACCGTTCCGGGTTGAATCGCCGGTAGTCAAGATCACCGGACCGGCCCCCGGCGGGTACCGCAAGACGGGGAGGCGCGACCCCCCGGATGGGTGGAACGAGCAGCGGTCAGGCCGGGCGGGTCGGCCGCAGCTCCGCCGGAACCTCGACGACGTCACCCGCCGGACGCACTGACATCAGCTTCAGCTCGCCCACCCCTCCGATCTCGCAGCCGTACGGCCCGAAGCCTTCGAGCACGAGCTCCGATGCGACGGTCTGTGGCCGGCCCGAGGACTCGAAGTGACCGTCTTCGTAGACATACATGAGCTCCGCCATTGCCTTCGGGTTCGCCCGTAGCAGCTCAATCGTCCCGACCTTGCGCGTACCCGCCTCGAAGTAGGCGCCGAGACCGGAGTTCCTCCATTCGTTCTCGGTGCCGCCGGTGATCAGGTAGGCCGCAGTCGCCGGCTTGTCAGCCCGGAACAACGAGACCACCTTGAGCAGGTCGTAGAGCCCCCAGTCGATGTCGTGCAGCTTGAGCTCGCAGGCCACAGCCACGCGGTCGCCGTCGTAGATGCCGAGGTCGAGGGCGCCCGGCTGCGGCGTCCAGCCCGGATAGAGGTACGGGATGTTCTTCCGCAACACGACCCGATGGCCGGGCACGACCACGAAGGCCGCGAGCGCGTTCTCGAGGTCTTTTTCAATCGCGTGACCGGCCTTGGCCGACGGCACGATGGCCCGGGCGGATTCGGATGTGGCCGCAACCATCAGGGCGTTCCACTCAGGAACGGAGAGCGTCATGGGAACCTTTTCTTCGTGGGAGAGCCCCACTTGCGCGGGGCTCTCCGGTAGCCGATCTGTAAGCGGGATTCTGTCTGGGGCAGTCATCCATCTGGGCCGGCCGTTGCCGGCCGGCTCGCGCCGCCTACCTGGAGCTCGGCGGGCCGCGTCATCGCTCCGTTTGGCGTTGCACCGGGTGGGGCTTGCCTAGCCGTCCGCGTCTCCGCGGGCGCTGGTGGTCTCTTGCACCACCGTTTCACCCTTGCCTCGACGCCCGAAGGCGCCGGTCGGCGGTCTGCTCTCTGTTGCGCTTTCCATCGGGTTTCCCCGTCCGGGCGTTACCCGGCACCCTTGCCCTGCGGTGTCCCGACTTTCCTCGACGCCCCGAGGGCGCCGCGACTGCCTGATCGGCCGGCGAATCCTACCGCGCCGGGATCCGGCGACGGCGTCCGGCGAGAACCTCCGCCCAAAGCTCCTTGCGCAGCGCGACGGCCTGCGGGCTCAGGTTGGCGAAGGTGAGCGGGGTCTGCGGCAGGGACGGCGGAAAGACCGCCTCGTTCGCGAGCATCGACGCCGGGAGCTGGTAGAGGGCGGGGCCGACCGGCGTGGCGCGTTGGGTGAAGCGCGTCTCCGCGGCGGCGATGGACGGATCGAGAGTGTGGTTCAGCCAGGCGTGCGCCGACACAGGGTCGGGCGCATAGACGGGGATGCAGTAGCAGCGGGCCCGGGCCAGCGTGCCCTCGGCCGGGATGATGAAGCGCACGTCCGCGGGCGGCGAGACGAAGCCCTCGCCGAGGCAGAGCGCGGCGGCGATCGGCGCGGGCAGATCGTGCCGACCGACGGTGCCGGCGATGATGAGCGAGTTCCGCAGCGGGAGCAGGATGTCGGCGGCGTCGGCGAGATCGGAGCTCGACGACGAGTTCCAGTCGTGGCCGGCCGCCATGAGCGCCGCCCCGATGACCATGTCGCGGTCGGGCGGCACGGCGACGCGGCCGCGCAGGGTCGCGGCGAGGCGGAAGAACCCGCGCCAGGTCGACGGCGGCGACGGCACGGCGGCGGTCGAGACGGCGAACCCGACACACACGTAGTCCTTGGCGACGCCGTGGCGGTTGCCGTGGTCGTACGGCGGGCTGTCGAAGGGCGAGAGCAGCAGCTTGCGGTTCCCGACCAGGCTGCGATCGATCGGCTCGACGAGCTTCTGCGAGACGAGGCTCGCGAGCGTCTCGTCGTCGACCAGCGCGACGTCGGCCTGTCCCACGTCGGTCAGGTCGGTCAGATGGCCCTGGACGACGCGGGCCCTCACGCCGAAGTCGGTGACGAACGACGAGACGGTCGCCGGATCGACCGCGTCGTTCGGGAGCGCCAGCACCACGTGACGGTCGAGCACCTGCACGTTCGGCCCCGAGAGACGGGTGCCGAAGCTCTGCGGGGCCGAGCTGCTCCCAGGCCTCGTGCAGGCGCTCGCGAGCAGCATCGACCCGGAGACGAGCATCTGGCGGCGGGTCAGGCGCACCTCTCGATTGTTGCAGCCGTCGCGCGCGCAGCCAGGTGGTTCCCACGCGTGCGCGCACACGCGTGGGTCAGGCGATCAGACGCAGGGTGCGCTCGGACGCGTCCCCGGCGTCGGAGAGCCGCGACCCGCAGCCGCTGCAGCAGAGCTCGGCGCTCTCGCCTTCGCGGTCGAAGGCCCACATCGCCTCGCCGCAGACCGGGCAGGCGGGTCGACGGCCGGCCTGGCGCACCCGTCCGGCAGCGAGCGCCGCCAGGATGACGTCCTCGAGCATCTGGCCACCATCGCCTGGACGGGTGAGCGCCATGGTCATAGCCGCCTGAACACCGCCTGGACGCTCCCGAGGATCGCGACCTGCTCGGGGTACGTCGGCTCGAGCGCATCGTTCTCGGGCTGCAGCCGCACGCGGCCGTTCTCGCGGTAGAAGCGCTTCACCGTCGCGTCCTCGTCGCCGACCAGGGCGACGACGATCTCGCCGTTGCGGGCGTCGGACTGGCGGCGGACGACGACGTAGTCGCCGTCCAGGATCCCCGCGTTGATCATGCTGTCGCCGCGCACGGCGAGGACGAAGTCGGCGTCACGGCAGAACTGGTCCGGCAGGGGCAGGTACTCCTCGACCTGATCCTCGGCGACGACCGGGGAGCCGGCGGCCACCTGGCCGACCAACGGCAGCACGGTCGCGCCGACCGGCGCCGCGGGAACCGCCTCGACGACCGGTGCGCGGCGCGAGCGCCCGCCCTCGATCACCTCGAGCGCGCGCGGCTTGGTGGCATCGCGCCGGATGAGCCCGAGGCTCTCCAGCTTCGCCAGATGCGCGTGCACGGTGGACGGCGAGGTCAGGCCGACCGCCTGGCCGATCTCGCGCACCGTAGGCGGATACCCGTTGGCATCCACGTGGGTGTTCACGAAGTCGAGAATCTCTTTCTGCCGCTGGGACAGATCCATCGCCGCCCTCCTGGGGTCGAACGTGTGTTCGGATCACAGTGTTGCAGAGGGGTCGGACGGAGTCAAGAAACGGCGGGG
>DASUHM010000010.1 GCA_036273515.1 Gaiellales bacterium | reverse complement strand
CACCGGATCGAGGCCGGCCTGCCCGCCGTGTCCAGGCACGACGAGGAGGCGGTCCGGCGCATCGCGGCGCTCGGGCTCCCCTCGGTGATCTACGCGTTCTCGCGCTGCATGCTCGACGACGTCAAGCGCGCCGTCGACTGCGGCGTGGCCGGCATCGTGATGGAGATCCCATCCAGCCGGCACCTGATCGAGCTCGGCTACCGCTGGACGGTCGAACGCGCCATCGAGCTCTCCGTCGAGGCGACCACCTACGCGCACGGCCAGGGTGTCGCGGTCTCCTTCTTCCCGATCGACTCGACGCGCGCGGGGACGCAGGAGTACCTGGAACTGGTGGGGGCGGTCGCCCGCGACGGCCACCTCGACGCGCTCGGGCTCGTCGACACGTTCGGGGTGCTGACCCCGCACGCGGTCGGCCGCTACGTGGAGCAGAGCCGGGAGGCCTTCGGCGTCCCGCTGGAAACGCACTTCCACATGGACTACGGGCTCGGCGTCGCGAACAGCCTCATCGCGGCCGGCGCCGGTGCGTCGGTGATCCAGACCACCGTCGGCGGCATCGGAGAGCGGGCGGGCAACACCCCACTCGAGGAGACGGTGCTGGCGCTGCTGACGCTCTATGACCGCGACATCGGGATCCGGACCGAGCGGCTGACCGGGCTCGCCCGCCTGGTCATGGGCCTCGCCGGGGTCGACCAGCCCGCGAACCGCCCGGTCACCGGGAGCAGGCTGTTCGCGGTCGAGTCCGGGATCATCGCGACCTGGGTCCGCAACGTCCGCGGCACCGACATCACCGAGGCGCTGCCCTACTCCCCCGCCCTGGTCGGCCAGGAGGGCCCGCGGATCGTGCTCGGAAAGGGCAGCGGGCTGGACAACGTCGCCGAGGCGCTGGAGGCCTCGGCCATCGACGGCGCCGCGGACGCCGGGGACGACCAGCGCCAGCGGATGCTCGCCGAGGCTAAGGAGGCGTCGCTCGGCAAGCGCGACCTGCTCGACGCCGAGGAGTTCGCGCGGATAGCCGCCGCGGTGCTGCACAGGGACATCTGAGACAGAAAGGCTGCGAAACGGATGACCGGGGCCAGACCCGCATCACCGGCAGTGTCCGCCGGGGAGTTCGCCCGCACGTACGAGTCGTGCAAGAACTGGGGCCGCTGGGGGCCCGACGACCAGAAAGGCGCGCTGAACCTGATCACGCCGGAACGGGTGGCCGCCGCGGCGCGGCTGGCCCGGTCCGGGCGCACGGTCTCCTGCTCGTGGGCCCTCGACACCCGGGCCGGGCCGGACAACCCCAAGCCGGTGCTGCACCACATGACGGTCATGCAGGACATCCACATCGGCGACGCCGGCGACCTCCGCTTCGCCGGCGACTTCATCGGGATCGAGATGCACGGCGACGCGCACTCGCACCTGGACGCGCTGTGCCACATGGCCTACAAGGGCCTGCTGTACAACGGCGTCCCGGTCGACGAGGCGGTGACCTCGCTGGGTGCCACCATGCAGACGGTGGACGTGGCGAAGGAGGGCCTGGTCGGCCGCGGCGTACTGATCGACATCCCGCGGCTGCGGGGGACGCGATGGGTGGAGCCGGGCGACTTCGTCTACGCCGACGAGATCGAGGCCGCCGAGCAGGCGCAGGGCACCCGGCTGGCCGAGGGGGACATCCTGTTCCTGCGCACCGGGCACGCGCGCAAACGGCTGGACGAGGGGCCCTGGGACGCGGCGACCGCGAAGGCGGGCCTGCACACCACCGTCATGCCGCTGCTCCATGAGCGCGGCGTCACCGCGATCGGCTGGGACGGCGACGGCGAGACGGTCCCGAGCCAGTGCGAGGGGGTGGCTTACCCGATCCACGCCATCGGGATCAGCGCGATGGGCCTGTACTACGTGGACAGCCTCAACTTCGAGGACCTCGCCGTGGCGTGTGAGCGGGAGGGCCGGTGGGAATTCCTCTGCGTCATCGCCCCGCTGCGGATCGAGAAAGGCACCGGGTCACCGGTGAACCCGATAGCCATATTCTGACGACGGTGACGTGAGATGACACTCCGAGTCGCGATCCTGGGGTCGGGCAACATCGGCACGGACCTGATGTACAAGGTGCTCAGGAACCCCGCGTTCGAGCTGGTGGGGGTGGCCGGTGTCGATCCGTCGTCCGAGGGCCTGGCCAGGGCCCGGGCACTCGGGATCGCAACGTCCGACCGTGGCGCCGGGCCGTTCCTGGACGAGCACCCGGATGTGGCGGTGGCGTTCGACGCCACGTCGGCGCGCGCGCACGTCCAGCACGCGCCCCTGCTGGCGGCGCGCGGCGTCCGCTGTATCGACCTGACCCCGGCGGCGCTCGGCCCCGCCGTGGTCCCCGATGTGAACCTCGACGAGAACCTCGGCGCGCCCGACACGAACCTGGTCACGTGCGGCGCGCAGGCGACGGTCCCGGTCGTGGCGGCCCTGTCCGCGCTCGGCCCGGTGCGCTACGCGGAGATCGTCTCCACGGTGGCGTCGCGGTCGGCGGGGCCGGGCACCCGCTCGAACATCGACGAGTTCACGATCGCCACGGCGCGCTCGCTGGAGACGCTCGGCGGCGCCGGGGAGGGGAAGGCGATCATCATCCTGAACCCCGCCGAACCGCCGATCATGATGCGGAACGCGGTCTACGCCGAGATCGACGGGATGGCGCCGGATACGGCGATGGCGGCCGTCCGCGACGCGGTGGACCGCGTGGCGGCGTATGTGCCCGGCTATCACCTGGCGACCGGCCCGCTTGTTTCCGATGGCCTGCTGACGGCCTTCATCGAGGTCGAAGGCGCGGGCGACTACCTGCCGCGCTTCGCGGGGAACCTCGACATCATGACTTCGGCGGCCGTCCGGGTCGCGGAGCGCTACGCGGAGAGGCAGGCAGCATGAGCGAGGCGACGAACACCCAGCGGATCCGGCTGCTCGACTCGACGCTGCGCGACGGGTCGCACGCCATCCGGCACCGCTACACACCGCTGCAGGTCGCGATGATCGCGGGCAAGCTCGACGAGGCCGGCGTGCACTCCATCGGCGTCGGGCACGGCGACGGCCTCGGTGCCTCCTCGATCCAGTACATGCGCTCGCTGCACAGCGACGACGAGCTGCTGACCGCGGCGCGGCGGGTGATCAAGCGGGCCCGGCTCGCGGTGACGTTCCAGCCGGGCATCGGCACCAAGCAGCAGCTCGAGCGGGCCGCCGAGCTGGGCGCCGACCTGGTGCGGATCGCGACCCACTGCACCGAGGCCGACATCGCCATCCAGCACATCGGACTGTCCCGGGACCTGGGGATGGACGTGCACGGCGACCTGATGATGCCGCACATGACCACGCCGGAGACCATCGCCCGGCAAGGCAGGATCATGGTCGACGCCGGGGCGACGGGCGTGCACATCATGGACTCGGCCGGCGCGCTCTCGATGGACGACGTGAAGGCGAGGATCGCCGCCATGCTCGCCGAGTTCGGCGGCGACGCCGAGGCGGGCATCCACGCGCACCAGAACCTGTCGCTGGCCGTGGCGAACACGATCGTCGCCTTCCAGGAGGGCGCGACGCTGGCCGACGCGTGCCTGGCCGGGGCCGGGGCGGGCGCCGGGAACTGCCAG